>DLQV01000121.1:2357-3088 GCA_002474415.1 Lachnospiraceae bacterium UBA7598 | reverse complement strand
CTTATCGGAAGCTGCCATAACAGCAGTGATTTCATGAAAACGGCTTGTGATCTTATCGTAGTTATTACGCTGATGAGGAAAACCGCAGTGTATACAGGATTTGATACCGCTTTCTAAAAATTCACAGTTGCCACCACAGGATTTTCCGAGTGTATAGAGAGGACAATAGCAAAACAGGCAGTTAAAGTCCTTTTCCGGTATCCCTTTATGACACGGAAAGTACTCACATTTTTTATTCTGAAAAAATTTATAATATTCACTCATAATGTTATGATCCCCTCATAGTCTGGTGATGAAATCAACGAAAAAGCATGCACCTTCCATTATGGATTGCAGTTTTTACAAGGCGAATACCCGTCTTTGATCAGTTTGTTGCGGGAGCCCTTGTAATTTTTTTTGTTTTTACTGCTCATCTGTTTTACCGAGTGGCATCCCGGTTTGTGAAACTTCTTCGTATTGGTATTTAAGACATAGGTTCCGGATGCATTTGCTTTGGAAGACCCTTTTTTGTTCTGACTGCTTTCTGCTTTTTTCGAAAGATGGCTGTCCCCGGTGGCGTAGTTAATGGTAACGCCCGGTTGTACATTGTAGCAGTAAACACAGAAAGAAAGTCCTTTTCCATGATCTTCCACAGAGTAAGCTTCCATCAAAACGCCGGAAGCAACCAGATTGCTGCCCTCAAAAACAGGTGTTACACGATACAGCACATGATTTTTGGTCTTATCTATGTA
>DLQV01000121.1:1294-2299 GCA_002474415.1 Lachnospiraceae bacterium UBA7598 | reverse complement strand
CTGGGTTTCATAAGGCAGCATGCCTTCATTATTCATGTAACGGGTGCCGGTGATCAGATTCTTTTTGTTGGCATTTTCTGCGGTAAGGCAATAAGCGATGAGATGACAGCGGTTATACAGATAGTTGCCATCCACGACACCATTGTATTTGACGGTGTGCCAGCCGGATGGCCGGATCTGGCCGATTTCCCCGCGTTTTTTGGTCGGCATGGTGTCTTTGCTCACATTGGCATAGGCCACACCGCATCGTCCAAGTTTATCGAGCTTATGGTAGGACTCAAAGGTTTTGGTATTTTGTTTTTCCCGGCTGGTGAAATATGGTTTATTTCCGTGTACAGCGACAGAAGATTTTCCGCTGTATTTTGGAACTTCTTTGATGGAAAAACTGTCTTTTGTGTTCTTTTTGGCAGCTTGTGCAGTCGTAATAAGCGCTGCAGAATTGGAACTTGTATCAGAAATGAGTGGTACAGGTACAAAAGCTACGGAAAAGGCAAGTAAAACAGCAAGCAAAGAAGTCCTGCATTTCGTGAAGTGTAATCGTTTCATGGGATTTCCTCCTTCTTCCGTTATGAATTGTTTTTTATAGTATAGCATAAAAGAAAGAATTTTTGGGGGAAAGGGGGAAAATCCCATAGATTGGAAAATCAGCTCCGGATATTCTGATGCTGTAACCGGAACTGTTTCGGGGTCATCTGATAGCGCTTTTTAAAGGTGCGGATCAGATGGCTGCAATCGGCAAAGCCGGTTTCTCCTGCAATATAACTCAAATCATGGCTGGTAAATAAAAGGAGATTTTCCACTTTGCTCAGCCGCACAAATTCGATATACTGTTTGCAGCTTTGTCCGTAGTATTTGCGAAACTGTCGGGCAAAGTAGGAATAACTCATATGATACGTGCGCGCTAAAGATTCAATATTGATGTTTTCCTGGGAATGGTCATCGATATACATCAAAACATTCTGCATCGTTTCTTCCTCCACTTCCGGGATCTGATCCGTGTCAAAA
>DLQV01000121.1:716-1199 GCA_002474415.1 Lachnospiraceae bacterium UBA7598 | reverse complement strand
AGGCATCATATCCGTAACGTTTTTCCTGCACTTCCTTTAAGATATCTGTAAAAAACAGTTCTGCCGGAAAATCAGGCAGATTGTCCGAATCAAAAACGAGCGGAGGCTTTGTACTGTTTAAAATCTGGTGAAAAGCAAAGTTTAAATTTGGCAGATAATTCTCGGAAAGTTTTATGCGGTTGAGATTGAATTTGCAGCAGATGTAAACATAAGGCTTATCACCGGTATGATAGATCGAATGCATTGCCTGCGGAGGAAATACGATGAACGCTCCTTTTTTCAGGAGACAGGTATTGTCATTACAGCTGACCGTTACAGATCCTTCCTGTACATAGATAAGTTCCAGAAAATAGTGCCAGTGGGAGGAAACGGGACTTTCCCAGTAGCCGGTGCCGCAGTAAAAGGCTTCGATCGGGGAACGCAGCATATCACTGTATTCAAATAAATTATCGCTCATATAAACCTCCTGTCAGCCAAAACAAA
>DLQV01000121.1:0-679 GCA_002474415.1 Lachnospiraceae bacterium UBA7598 | reverse complement strand
GGAAAATAGAATAGATTTGTTCTATTTTTGTATGATCGTATTATATCATATTCCAAAAATAATTGATACAATAACAGAAATTTGACAAAAGACAGAGGGGGTTGTGATGAAAAAGGAAAAAGAAACATTGTTTCCAAAGACAAAATTACAGTGGCTGTGGGAAAATATGAAAGGCAGACGCGGACTATATGTGATCGGTATGTTAGGAACCATCGTTTACAATATTCTGCAGCTGACTGTGCCATATTATTCCGGAAAGATCGTAGATCTGTTCTTAAGCGGTGCCCATGCACGGGAAAATATGAGGACAAATAGCGATTTGTTCTATCATCTGCTGATCCTGATGATTGCATTTACCGTACTCCGCGGTGTGATCGTCTATGGGGATTGCATGATTTACGAGCATGTGTCACAGACGGTACTGTACCGCGTGCGCAATTTTTTGTATGACAAAATCCAGAGACAGGATATGACTTTTTACAGCACATACCGTACCGGAGACCTGATGACGCGTGTCACGGGCGATCTGGATGCGGTGCGTCACATGGTTGCGTGGGTGATCCGCATGGTGATCGAATCGTTTTCCCTGTTCGGCGTGGTGGCAATTTACTTCTTTTACATGAACTGGAAGATGGCCATTAGTCTGTTAATTATTTCGCCGTTTGTGTTTTTTATTATT
>DLQV01000103.1:10841-11276 GCA_002474415.1 Lachnospiraceae bacterium UBA7598 | reverse complement strand
CATATTGTCTGAGTTTCAACTCAATCAGTGCCCGGATTCCCTGCATGGTATAAATAGAATACGGCGCTTCAAACCCAAACCAAAAGCCTTCCTTCTTGTAGAAATTCAGTTCCGTAATATCCGGACGCATATATTCTTCCCGCGCAACAACACGGATTCCATCCGTATAATAAAATGTTTCTTCCGTATATACCATGATCGACGGCATAAAATCACCTCATCTGTACTATGTGCCAATCATCCGTTCGTATCTTATTTACGAAGAACAAAATCAGATACCATCTCATCCAGACTTTCAGCAGATGCAGAAAGTTCCTCACTGGTTGCAGATACCTCCTGCGAAGTAGCAGAATTGGACTGTACAACTCCGTTTACCTGATCCACGGCCTGTGAGATCTGTTTTACTGATTCTGCCTGCTGATCGGAAATCTGACG
>DLQV01000103.1:10610-10810 GCA_002474415.1 Lachnospiraceae bacterium UBA7598 | reverse complement strand
ATCTTGGCTACCTCCATAACAACAGCATCCAGCTGTTCAATCATTTCTGACATAAACTGAGAAGTCTCATCTGCAACGGAACTTCCGACTTCTACCTGATTTAAACTATTTGTCAGCATGACACGGGTTTCCTCTGCGGAAGAAGCACTTTCTTCTGCAAGATTTTTAATCTGTTCTGCAACAACGGCAAATCCTTTTCC
>DLQV01000103.1:222-10551 GCA_002474415.1 Lachnospiraceae bacterium UBA7598 | reverse complement strand
TTCAAAGACAGCAGATTTGTCTGGCTGGCAATGCTCTCGATCTTTCCGATGACAACCTGAATATCGTTGGTGGTCTCTGAAATATGCTGCATAGCTTCGATCAGTTCTTTCATCTTGGCACTTCCGCTGTCTGCCTTGATTGCGACCTGTTTTGCCTGATCATGCACATTGTCTGTAGACTTTGTATTCTCCTCAATATGTGAGGCAACCTCTGTAACAGAAGATGTCAGCTGCTGTACTGCCGCTGCCTGATCGGTGGCACCCTCTGCCAGTCCCTGTGCACTCTGTGCCAGCTGATCTGCTCCTGCAGATACCTGATCCGAAGACTCCTGCACATTTTTGATCGTCTGACTCAGATTACTCTCTGTCGCTTCCAGTTTCTTTAAAATTTCACCGAAATTTCCCTGATAAGCTTCAATATCATTGGATCTTGCGTCAAAGTTTCCTTTTGCAAACTCCGTCAGAAGCTGGTTGATATCCTCCACAACTCCCTTTAAATAAAATGAGGTATTGCGGAAACTTTCTGCCAGCTTTCCAAGCTCATCTTCTCCCTGATAGGAAATATTAATTTCCAGATCACCATGCGCCATGGCATCTGCGGCCTTTTCAATCTGGTCTAACGGTTCGAGAATGTTTTCCGTCAGTTCCTGAATGATTCTCTTGGAAAGCAGTGGCATAGCAATCACTGCAATGATTGGAATAATAATCCATACCGGATGTCCAAATACGATCGTTAAAATTGCAAACAAAATATTGTTCACCAGTAAAATTGCAAAAATTGCTTTCATAACCATTTTCAGCTTATCCGCAATTTTCACGTTTTGAAAATAATTCTTACGCATACGTTCCTCCTATGTATAAAAACTGTACCTTTTTCCTATAATTCTACATCGAAACGTACATAATATCAAGCAAAATCATCCAAAAATTATACATGTCTGCCCAAAACTGCTTGAAATCTGTAATTCTACACATGGTGCATCCGGATTACTGCTTCCCTTTCCTTTACATTCCACATTGCCAAATGCTGTATTCTGTCTAAGTTCCACGCGCCAGGTTGACGGAAGATAAATGTTTGTACTGCCGAAAGAATTATCCGTACGGATAATTGCATTCGCTCCTTTTAATGCCGTATTATTGAAAAATACGTTACACTCTCCAAAACTGTTCGAAATCTTTGCTTCACGAAAACAGTCAGAATTTACATATTTACTCAACGCTCCAAAGGAATTTTCCACATGTACATACTCGCCATCCTGTCCATTCTCTACATGTCCGCCTGCACTGCTGTGTCCAAAATACGTATTATCTTTTTGTTTTTTTAAATTTCTGAAAAGCAGATCCAGTGCCAGACCGACCAGACACGCTGCCAGAAGAAGTGTCCACGGAGTAATTGCCTGAATGCCAAGCACTTTATCGTACATACAGCCCAGCAATCCAACCGACAGCATTCCTTCAAAAAAATGCAGACGCACAAATCCATAAACAGCGGTATACACAAAGATTACGGTAAATAAGATTTTAAAGAACGGAATCGCAGGTATCATATGCATTTTGCTCGCCACCAGATATACTGCGATAAAAATAAGAATAACTGCCCAGAAAATATTTCTCTTTTTCATTTTTTTAACCTCTTTTCTTCTAATTTGTCCGTCAGGACTTTAAAATAACTGCGTGATACATATGCCTTTTTCACAGAATCCGTAAATTCCACTTCGCTGGCACCCGTAATATTTTTGCGGACCGAACGAATCATCCCTGTATTCATAATGCAGGATTTGGATACCCGCAGGAAACTGCCCGGAAGCATTTTTTCCAGCTCATATAACCGCAAATGTGTTTCATAAATCTGTGTGGCCGTGTGAACCGCCACAACCGAATCTGCCGTCTCAAAAAATAAAATTTCATTGAGCGGAAGAAAATACTCCAGATCTCCGCGTGTAACTGTCAGCCGCATGCCTGCATGAACAGCCTCCGCAATCCTTCTCTGCATTGCCACCACATCATCACTTAATTCCCGGCAGCGTACGATAATCTCCTCTTCCTGCAGATTTTCATCAATTTCCATTTTTATTTTCATACCTGACTCCTTTTTACAGAAATTATCATATCGAAAAAAAGAAACTCTGTAAACCGATTCTCACTGACAGGTCAAAAAAAGCCCACAAGAGGTAAAAAAGGAGCCATCTGTTTCAGATGACTCCCAAAAATCATATGGCTATGCACCAGCCATATGTCTCTATTTTACTGTACGGACAGATAAGAATATCCCATCAGACTTGTGTCCACGTCATGTGCCACCTCGCGGCCCTCACGAATTGCCCAGACAACCAGTGACTGTCCTCTGTGCATATCTCCCGCAACAAATACGTTCTTTACATTTGTTGCGTATTTTCCAGGCTCTGTAGCTACATTTGTTCTCTGGTTCAGCTCTACACCGAATGCCTTTGCAATGTATTCCTCTGTTCCAAGGAATCCTGCAGCGATCAGTACAAGTTCTGCCGGAATCTTCTTCTCGGAACCTGCAACTTCCACCATATTTCTACGTCCGGTCTTCTCATCCACCTTGCTCTCAAGTTTGACGATTGTCAGACCGTTCAACTTACCGTTCTTATCCTTATGGAATTCCTTTACGGTTGTCTGGTAGATTCGTGGATCTGTACCAAAACATGCGATTGCTTCTTCCTGGCCATAGTCGGTCTTTAACACCTTCGGCCACTCCGGCCATGGGTTATTGGCAGCTCTCTCTACCGGTGGACATGGCATCATTTCCAGCTGAGTCACAGACTTCGCACCCTGACGGATAGCAGTTCCCACACAGTCATTTCCGGTATCACCGCCACCGATGATCACAACATTTTTTCCTTTTGCGGAAATAAATTTATTGTCCTTGAAATTGGAATCCAAAAGACTCTTCGTGTTGCGCGACAGATAATCGACTGCAAAATAGATTCCTTCTGCATCACGGCCTGCTGCTTTGATATCACGTGCATGCTTTGCTCCACAGCAGAGGATCACTCTGTCATACTCTTTTAACAGCTCTGCACTCTTGACATCCACACCGACATTACAGCCTGTAATAAATTTCACGCCCTCTTCTTTCATGACATTGATCTTACGGTCAATAATCTGTTTTTCGAGCTTCATATTTGGAATACCATACATCAGAAGTCCACCGACACGGTCATCTCTCTCATATACAGTAACATCATGTCCTCTCTGGTTCAGCTGATCTGCTGCTGCCAGTCCGGAAGGACCGGAACCGATGATGGCAACTTTCTTTCCGGTACGGGCTTTTGGAATATGTGGTCCGGCATAGCCTTCTTTGTATGCCGTCTCAATAATTCCATGCTCATTGTCCCGGACAGATACCGGATCTCCCCAATGTCCACAGGTACATGCCTTCTCACACAGAGCCGGACATACACGGGAGGTAAACTCCGGGAAGTTGTTGGTCTTGTGCAGACGGTTATATGCCTGCTGATAGTTTCCGGTATAGAGCAGATCATTCCACTCCGGTACCAGATTGTGCAGCGGGCAGCCGGAAGTCATTCCGGCAATTGTCATACCCGACTGACAGAACGGAACACCGCAATCCATACAGCGCGCCGCCTGTTCTCTTCGTTTTTCTTTGGAAAGGAAGATGTGGAATTCATCAAAATTTTTGATTCGTTCCTTTGGTTCCACCGAACGCGCCTCACATCTGTCGTATTCCATAAATCCTGTTGGCTTTCCCATTGTTTCTTCCCTCCTTATGCTCTCGTGCTGGCATAAAATGCCTCAATCTGTGCCTGCTCTGCATTCAGACCTTTTTCTTCCATCTGAACGATTGCCATCTGCATACGGTTGTAATCGTATGGGATAACCTTCTTGAATTTTGGAAGATATTCACTGNNTTGTAATCATATGGGATGACTTTCTTAAACTTCGGCAGATACTCACTGAAGTGATCGAGAATTTCCTTACCCTTTTCAGAATTGGTCAGGGTAACATGCTCTTTGATCATTTCTTTGAGCTCTAATACGTCATATTTATTGGTAACTTCCTCACTGAATACCATGGACTTGTTGGTACGCATGTACAGATCGTTGTCCTCATCCAGTACATAAGCGATACCACCGCTCATACCTGCGGCAAAGTTCTTTCCAGTTTTACCAAGGATAACGACACGACCGCCCGTCATATATTCACATCCATGATCACCGACACCCTCAACAACAGCGGTAGCTCCGGAATTTCTGACACAGAAACGTTCTCCTGCCACACCATTGATGAATGCCTTACCGCTTGTCGCACCGTACAGTGCTACGTTACCGATAATGATGTTCTCATCCTTTTTAAAGTTTACTCCTGCCGGTGGATAAACGATCAGCTTTCCGCCGGAAAGTCCCTTTCCGAAATAATCGTTGGAATCTCCCACCAGTTCGAGTGTCAGTCCCTTTGGAATAAAGGCGCCAAAACTCTGTCCGCCGGCTCCGCTGCATTTAATAATGAACGTATCCTCATCGAGTGTATCGTCGTACTTCTTTGTAATCTCTGATCCGAAGATTGTTCCAAGCGAACGGTTTACGTTTGTTACTTCGGTATCGATCATACGCTTCTGCTTCTTATCAAGTGCCGGCTTTAACTGTTTTAAGAACTCCGTGATATCTTTTGTCTTCTCCAGCTCGAAATCATATACCTGCTTCGGATCAAAAATAACCTTCTGCTTTGTTCCTGCAAACGGATTATTTAAGATATTGCTCAGGTCAAGCTTTGCTTCACGCTCGGACAGATCGCCGCGAACCTTTAAGAAATCGCTTCGTCCGACAAGTTCATCCACCGTGCGGACGCCAAGTTTTGCCATGTACTCCCGAAGTTCCTCAGCGATAAAACGCATGAAGTTTTCAACATACTCCGGTTTTCCTGCGAAACGCTTCCGAAGCTCCGGATTCTGGGTTGCAATACCTGCCGGACAGGTATCCAGATTACATACTCGCATCATGACACAGCCCATGGTTACGAGCGGAGCGGTTGCAAAACCAAACTCTTCCGCACCAAGACATGCTGCAATGGCTACATCTTTACCGCTCATCAGCTTTCCGTCTGTCTCAATTCTTACTTTATTGCGCAATCCGTTCATAATCAATGTCTGATGTGTTTCTGCCAGACCAAGTTCCCACGGAAGACCTGCGTTGTGGATGGAACTGCTTGGCGCAGCACCTGTACCACCGTCATATCCGGAGATCAGGACAACCTGTGCACCGGCTTTTGCAACACCGGCTGCTACGGTACCGACACCTGCCTCGGAAACCAGTTTTACGGAAATTCTTGCATCACGGTTTGCATTCTTTAAGTCAAAGATCAGCTGCTCCAGATCCTCGATGGAATAAATATCGTGGTGTGGTGGCGGGGAGATCAAAGATACACCCGGTGTGGAAAGTCTTGTCTTGGCAATCCATGGATATACTTTCTTTCCTGGAAGATGTCCACCTTCCCCTGGCTTTGCTCCCTGCGCCATTTTAATCTGGATTTCCTGTGCACTGGTCAGATAACGGCTGGTAACACCGAAACGTCCGGATGCAACCTGTTTGATTGCGGAACAACGGTTCTTTCCGTCCGGTCCGACGGTCAGACGATCCTTGTCCTCACCACCTTCACCGGTGTTTGACTTACCGTGTAAGTGATTCATGGCAATAGCAAGTGTCTCATGTGCTTCCTTCGAAATAGAACCGTAAGACATCGCTCCGGTCTTAAAACGTGTCACGATAGAATCTACGCTTTCCACTTCCTCAAGCTTCACACCCTTCTTCGGGTACTCGAAATCCATCAGTCCACGCAGGTTCGTATGCTTTTCTTCTTCATCTACCAGACTCGTATACTGCTTGAACATCTCATAGTCCCCGCGCTGGGTAGACTGCTGCAGCAGATGGATGGTAGCCGGATTGTACAGATGCGCATCGGCTCCGCTTCTCATCTTGTGGCGACCCTTGCTGTCAAGGGTTACATCGGTTTCAAGTCCCAGCGGATCATACGCTGCGGAATGAAGCGTATTGACATCATTCTCGATATCCTTGATGGAAATTCCGCCGATACGGCTGACCGTATTGGTGAAATACTTGTCAATGACATCTTTATCAATACCAAGTGCCTCAAAAATCTTGGAACCCTGATACGACTGGATCGTAGAAATACCCATCTTGGCTGCAATCTTTACAATACCGGTGATAATTGCATGGTTATAATCATCAACTGCGGCATAATAATCTTTGTCTAACATATGCTCGTCGATCAGCTGTTTTACGGTATCCAGTGCCAGGTATGGGTTGATGGCACTCGCACCAAAACCAAGCAGTGTTGCAAAATGATGTACCTTACGCGGCTCTCCGGATTCGAGAATCAGGGAAAGGGAAGTACGTTTCTTTGTCTTTACCAGATACTGCTGCAATGCAGATACGGCAAGTAGGGAAGGAATTGCCACATGGTTATCATCCACACCTCTGTCGGAAAGGATCAGGATATTGGCTCCGTCTCTGTATGCACGGTCCGCCTCGATAAAGAGACGATCTACCGCTTTTTCAAGACTGGTATTCTTATAATAAATAATCGGAATGGTTTCTACTTTAAATCCGTCTACTTTCATATTGCGGATTTTCATCAGGTCTGTATTGGTCAGAATTGGATTATTGATCCGAAGTACTTTACAGTTCTCCGGCTTTTCCTCTAAGAGGTTTCCGGCAGATCCGATGTATACCGTTGTAGAAGTGACAACCTCCTCACGGATAGAATCGATTGGCGGATTGGTTACCTGTGCAAACAGCTGCTTGAAATAGTTAAACAGTGGCTCACGGTTTCCGGACAACGCTGCAAGCGGTGTATCCGTACCCATTGCTGCGGTACCTTCGATGCCGTTCTTTGCCATCGGCAGGATGGAATCCTTTAAGGACTCGTACGTATAACCGAATGCTCTCTGCATTCTCTGACGCTCTTCCTGTGTGTATTCCGGCACACGCTCATTCGGAATCTTTAAATCCTTTAACATGACGATGTTGCTGTCGAGCCACTCACCATACGGACGCTTATCCGCATATCTTTCTTTTAACTCATCATCATCAATCACACGCCCCTGTACCGTATCTACAAGGAGCATTTTACCAGGACGCAGACGATCTTTTGTCACGATATGCGTCGGATCAATGTCAAGAACTCCGACCTCAGAAGAAAGAATCAGATAATCATCGTCTGTAATGTAATAACGGGATGGACGCAGACCGTTACGATCAAGAACTGCTCCCATCATATCTCCATCGGAAAACAGAATGGATGCCGGTCCGTCCCAAGGCTCCATCATGGTTGCATAATACTGATAGAAATCTTTCTTTTTCTGCGACATCACTGCGTTGTTTGCCCATGGCTCCGGAATCATAATCATGACTGCCAGCGGAAGATCCATACCACTCATAACTAAAAACTCCAGGGTATTGTCCAGCATTGCGGAGTCAGATCCTTCGGTGTTGACGACCGGAAGCACCTTCTGGAATTCCCCGCGCAGCTTGCCGGATGCCATCGTCTCTTCACGGGCAAGCATCTTGTCTGCATTACCACGAATAGTGTTGATCTCACCGTTATGTACAATAAAACGGTTTGGATGTGCTCTCTCCCAGCTTGGATTTGTGTTGGTTGAGAAACGGGAATGTACGGTTGCAATTGCAGACTCATAATCCTTATCCTGCAGATCGGAGAAGAACTGACGCAACTGCTCTACAAGAAACATTCCTTTATATACGATCGTTCTGCTCGAAAGAGAAGCAACGTAGCTGTCATCATTGGACTGCTCGAATACACGGCGTGCCACATACAGCTTGCGGTCAAAATCAAGTCCCTTCTCCACATCTTCCGGTCTTTTGATGAACGCCTGCATGATGCATGGCATACATCCTCTGGCCTTGTCGGAAAGCTTGTCCGGATGAATCGGTACCTGTCTCCATCCGAGGAACTCCATTCCTTCCTTCTCGACAATTACCTCAAACATCTTCTTTGCCTGATTGGTCTTTAACTCATCCTGTGGGAAGAAAAACATTCCGACACCGTAATCTCTCTCCTCTCCCAGTTCAATTCCAAGTGGCTCTACCGCCTTTTTAAAGAACTTATGGGAAATCTGAAGAAGAATACCAACACCGTCTCCGGTCTTTCCGTCGGCATCTTTTCCGGCTCTATGCTTTAAGTTCTCAACAATTTTCAAGGCATTTTCCACGGTCTGGTGGGTCTTGATACCTTTGATGTTTACCACAGCACCAATTCCGCAGTTATCATGTTCGAAACTTGGATCATATAATCCTTTGGCGGTTGCTGTGCTCTCATTCCATTGCTCTTTCATAGAACTATCCTTTCGTTGTAAATCATTCATGAGTTGCTTTTTCTTAACTGATTCTCATTTTACTCCTATAATCGCCGCTTGTAAATCACTTTTTTTGTTCTATTGTCTGATAATTTGTCTATTATTTATTTTATATAATATTATCAGAAAATAGTGTGTGTTTTCTTTTATATCTTTCGTTTTTCAAACAATAAAGCGGTCATTTTCATGAAATATTTTTTCATAAATATGACCGCATTTTCTGTTTTTATTAAGTTGTTTTTATTTTTTAAACAATTTACATTTAAAATTCTAACCGATTGCACTGCTTGTCTTGTAATAAGTAAAATCAGCTGTAACCAGAACTTTTTGATTTTCATCCATAAGTTTCACGGTATATACGCCGATCCGTCCTCCCTGTCTTTGCACTTCCGCCTCACCGTACACATAACCAGTATCTTTCACAGCCTCCAGATAATTCATTTTCCCGTCAATCGTTGTAACATAATTGCCATAGGTAGATGCCGCCACACCGGCAAGCGTGTCGGCAAGCGCATACGCACATCCGCCATGCATTCCACCGTAAATATTCGTAAAATGCTCATCCATGCGCATTCTTCCGTAAGCATAGCCTTCCCGCACTTCCAGCAGTTCCATTCCCAGAAGCTGTGCAAACGGATTTTTCTCCAAAATCCGGTTCAGCTTCTGTGGTGTCAGTTCCTGTGGCTGCTGTGACTGTTGTACTGCCTTCTGTTCTGTTGTTTTCACGGCAGAAATATGTTTGTGTTTCTTACTCATGTTTTCTTCCTTTATTGACTTTTTTATTTATCCCGTTTCTGACAGTTTTACAGATAGAATTTATTTAATTGCTGCAGAAACCTGAATATATCCCGATGCGTATGGTCCCAACGCATACGGATCTGCATAAAAGACCACTTTTCCATCGTTACTAACATAAAAATATTCGTTGAAATCCATGGTCTTGATATCCTCCTGGAATTCTTTTCTGGTAACCGGATAAAAACCGGCATCTGTGCCCTTCTTGTCAAATTTTGCAAGATAGAGTTTATGAACTTTATCGTTCAGCTTTTTTTTGCTGATTCCAAATATTTTCGCTGCCGTCAGTTTTTCTCCGGTCTTAGCATTGAATGTCAGACAGCTGCGATATGGGCTGCCATGTGCTCCGCCTTCATATATATAACCGCTTAACATTACGCTGAAATACTTTTTATTATTCGCCGTTACTTTACACTGAATTTCATCTCCGTAAGCCAACGGTAAACTCTGGTCATTCTCCTTTGCATATGCAACCTGCGATTCGTATCCTTCCTTCAGGTCCTCCAGATCATACTGATGGATCAGTCGATTTTTTTCTTTTTTTAACGCCTGATTGATTTTCCCAGCCGCCTTGGTATTATTACTGATTGTCGGAAATTTTCCTTTTACGGAAAAATACACCGTTCCATCATCCAGCTTATATTCCTGAGAATAAGACTCTTTCTTTACCTGATACTTCGTCGTTGCCGCATCCGATGGCTGTATGGATGTTGCCAGCACACCAACTGCAAATGCTGCTGCCAATGCAAATACTCCGAGTTTCTTTAATCCATTCTTTTTCATAGATTTCTGCCTCCTTGTCTTTATTGCTATTGTAGTACCAACAAATTTATATTCCATTACATTATTCTTATGATTTTCTTAAAATAAATTTTGTTTCAAAAAACGGACAATGACATATGTCAACGTCCGTCTTCTCCATCCATTTTTTCAATTATCAGCTACTACCTATGCAAAACGAACATCATAAACCGGACAGATTAGTTTTCATCCTGCATTTTCGCAAGTTTCTTCGCCTGATCGGCCGCGATACATGCATCGATAATCTCCTGAATATCTCCGTCAAGAATCTTGTCCAGCTTGTATAATGTCAGGTTGATGCGATGATCCGTCACACGTCCCTGTGGGAAATTGTAAGTACGGATCTTCTCGGAACG
>DLQV01000103.1:0-144 GCA_002474415.1 Lachnospiraceae bacterium UBA7598 | reverse complement strand
TACAGCTTGGTACGCAGCAGCGCAAACGCTTTCTCCTTATTCTGAATCTGGGATTTTTCCGTCTGGCTATAAATCACAATACCAGTCGGATAATGCGTCAGACGCACAGCAGAGTCGGTCGTATTGACACACTGTCCACCATTT
>DLQV01000234.1 GCA_002474415.1 Lachnospiraceae bacterium UBA7598 | reverse complement strand
TCGACACCTTTGAAACCGGATGGATGACAGGTTTCTCTTCCTTCGGTACCGGCACCTTCGAAACCGAGTGGATGACAGGTTTCTCTTCCTTTGGTGCAGACACCTCTATCCGTTTCGGATCGATATAGCTTCGCGCACTGCGCTCCTTATCCGCCTCCGTCCGCCGCTGCTGCTCTATTTCTTTTTGTGTAAAGGTTTTCTTTTCATATTCCTTTGCTTTTGTCAGTGTCTCTGCTGCAAACACTTTCTGCTTTTTCTCTTTTGAAACCGGATCTGCCAGAATTCTGCTCAGATTTCCGTGATATAACACCACGAGCTCATGCAGCGCACGAGTTGCCGCAACATACAAAAGTTTTACATGTCCGTTATCTGCCGGATATTTTTTCTGTGTTGGATCATACAAAAGAACCGCATCAAACTCCAGTCCTTTCGTGTAAGCAACCGAAAGCACCATAACACCAGCTCCGAATTCCGTGGTTCCCGGATTGCAGTCTACAATCTCTATATAAGATTTCAGCTGATCCGCCAGTTTTTCTGCCTCTTTTTTCTCCCGACAGATCACTGCAATCGTTTCATATCCATCTTTCTGCCACCGCCGGATGGTGTGTACCGCTTCTTTCAAAAGCGCGGATGCATCCGGCTGTTTTTCCACCCGTACCGCTGCTCCATGCCGGATAATCGGTTCCACCGGATACACAGCAAAATCTCCATGCCGCAAAATATTATTTGCAAATTCAGAAATTTCCACCGTATTCCGGTAACTTTTCCGCAATAGTCCAAACGCATCATACGTACCGGTCAGAACCAGTTTCCGCAATTCCTCCCAGTCATTTAGACCATATTGGAAATGAATATTCTGGGAGGTATCCCCCATGATCGTATACGTACATCCCCGCAGGCAATAGTGCAGACAACAATATGCCATCATTCCAAAATCCTGTGCCTCATCGATGACCACATGGCTGGCCTCCCGCACCGGATCGGTTTCCTTGATCCGCTTGTAAATATAGGCAAGCGCTGCAAGATCGTACACATCAAAAGAGGTCTCGGGTATATCCACTTCTTTTCCCGCAACTGCCTGCACCTGTAAAAATTCCCGGTAAAAATCGTAAATAGATGTCTTCCATTTTCCATCTCCAAAATAAGAAGCATATTTCTTATCCAATGCCCTTTTTACTTTTGCCGGATAGGATATTTGTTTTCCCAGAACTTCATTTTCGTATTTGGAATATAAAATCTCATTAAGCATAAGAATTTTTCTCTGCATGGAAAGATCCGGATGTTCCCGCAGATAGGTATTGATCAGCACATGCCCGACCAGGAGTGTCTCTGTGTCTTCCAGATACACTTCCTCGTGTGAAATTTCCCTCTGCTCATAGGCTGCACAGTATAATTCCAGATCATGAAACCACTCACGGTTTCCTTTCTGTGCATTCTTTTCATCGTCTTTTTCCAGGTGGTGAAAATGATACTTCTGTTCATCCCAATCTTCATACAACAGGCGGATGAACAGCTGTTCCATCGTCATCTGCCGGATGCCATACACATCCAGTTCCGGCAGTACACCCGTAATGTAATTTAAAAGGATCCGGTTGCTCCCTATAATATAGAAATCTTCCGGCCGGAAATCATCGCTGTAATTGTATAAAATATAGGAAATACGGTGCATGGCAACGGTTGTCTTTCCCGAACCGGCTACGCCCTGTATAATGATATTTGTCTTTGACGAACGCCGGATAATCAGATTCTGTTCTTTCTGAATCGTTGCAATGATCTCACCGAGCACTGCCTTCTTGTTTTTCGCCAGATACTTTGTCAAAAGTTCATCATTTGCCACCACATCGGAATCAAAAAAATCTTTCAGTTGATCATTTTCAATCTCATACGTGCGTTTCCGCTTCAGGTCAATCGTAAAGGTTCCCTCCGAGCTGACCGTATACTGACATGGCCCCAGACTGCTCTCATAATATACCGATGCAATCGGTGCTCTCCAGTCCAATACAACTGGCTCCGCATTATTTTTTGCAATTCCCACTCTTCCGATATAGTAAGATTCTTCCTCTTTTACATTTGGATCTTTGAAATCAATTCGTCCAAAATATGGTTTCCTGCGTGCTTTTTCATAGCGCACCAGATCATGCTCATTTTCCTTCAGACGCGCGGTTGCATTATTCCATAATGCCAGCCCTTCCTTATCCTGTGCCTCATACACGTCCAGCAGATCTTCCAGATCCTCGTTCACTTTCCGGATATCTGCTCTGGCGCGTTCGAGATTTTGCTGTGCAATTCCGATAATCTCCTGCAGTTTTTGTTCTTCGGCCTCCCGCGTCAGTCCCGGAAGCATGTTTTTCTGTTCCAAATATATTGTCCTCCTGTAATTTACAGAATGTTTGAAAGACACAGGTTTCGCAGCCGGCGTGTCAGGGAAAACGTGCCTGCATCTTTTTTCTGTGCTCCCATAAGGATCGTGATGTCCTGTTCCGGCAGATTGGAAAAATATGCGCCCAGCCAGCCGTCCCAGCCATATTCTCCCTTTACACAGATTCCCTGCTGCAATTCAGGTGCCACACATCGCCGCATAAAATTTGCATAGGTATATCCTTCCAGTCCGATCCACTGCTGCATTGCCTGCTGCTGGTTTGCCGACAAACTTCCATGCGTCAGATATTCCACCGTTTTTTTCTGCAAAATACGCTGCCCATTCCAGATTCCACCCTGCAACAGCATCCGCGCAAAATGCAGATAATCATCCAATGTCGATACCAATCCGGCTCCTCCCGAAGCAAATGCCGGCTCCCTACTCATATCGTTTAAAATAGCCAGATGATTTCCTTCATACCGCTCCATCGTTTTCTTTTCCTTTTGCAAAACCGATGCGTACGTTGCGGCCAGACGTTTTCTCTTTTCTTCCGGCACAAAGAATCCGGTATCTTTCATCTCCAATGGTTCAAAGATTTCCTTTTTCATAAACACAGACAATGGTTCTCCCACTATTTTTTCAATGACTGCACCCATTACATCTGCGGATGTTCCATACTGCCAGCTCGTCCCCGGTGCAAATACCAGTGGACATGCTGCAATTTTTTCTGCCATTTCCTGTGTGCTCACCGGATGGTCACTTTCCAGACGCGCACATGCTTCCTCAAACACTTTTGTGACTGCACGTCCACCCATGGTCTGTTCCTCCGGATATACCAGCCCGGAGGTCATCGCCAAAAGATCATGCATCAGTATCGGCCTCTCCGGTGTATACAATTTTCCGTCTCTCTCCACTTTCTGGTGTGCAAATGCCGGAAGGATATCCGCTACCGGCTCATACAGATCAAGCATTCCTCTTTCCATCAGAATCATTGCCGCCACTGCTGTAACCGGTTTTGTCATGGAATATAACCGGAAAATCGTATTCCGTTCAATTGGTTTTTCCGTTTCCCGGTCCGCCATTCCAGCCTGTGCATAGACCAGTTCTTCATTTCCTTTTGTTATGAGAAGATTAGCACCCATAACTTCGCCGGAGGCGATAGATTGTAATATCAGATCCGTAGCATGTTGCGTTAATTTTTTTAACATGTTCTTTCTCCTTGTTTCGTCCAGTTTTTCGTTGTTTATAAAATTTTACTCTTAATTCGTAGAATGTGCAATTAAAGTATTCGAATTTCAATCCACATTTTTACAAAGAAATCAATACAAAAGTTAATCTCGACCGCTTGATCAATTTTATTGCAATCCACGCTCCCACGAAGG
>DLQV01000205.1 GCA_002474415.1 Lachnospiraceae bacterium UBA7598 | reverse complement strand
GTTTACGTTCCCTCGTCAACCTGTCAAGTTCAGCAGAAAGCCTCGTAACCTCTGCAGCGCGCCGGACGCCCGTATAGTTGGATCCAAAATCCCACATCGTACTTAAGGCAGTGGTTGTCACTGTCTTATCCATAGCGCCGGCAATCGTAAAGAGTGATCCAACCACGGAATTGGCACAATAACGATCCTTTTCCAGCCCCATATACAGTCGAAGATCCATTGCCACATAGCGTTCTCTCATAATTGCATTGGAACAGAGAGGTTTATCCTTGTAGCGCTCCTCAAACATTTTCAATTCGTCAATGTATCCCTGCATATCCGCTTCGCGGACCGTATAATCCACATAGGCTTCCGAATCCTGCATTGCGCCCTCGATACCTATCGCCGCACCTATCAGACTGCCGGCGGTAGCCAATCCCGTAGTTGTATTCAATGCAAGCTGGCTGTCCGTTACTCCCGGCATATGCATCACTTGATCTAATGCATCCAGGGCATTTCCAGAAACGCCAATAAAATCGTTCCGGGCTCCCTGATCAAAATTAGCGGCAGCTTCTCCGTTATAATCAATCTCGTTTCCGTTAGCATCAATAAATGTGTAGCCTCCGGTGATACCGCTTACGCCTCCCTCACGCGCCAGAGCGGTCTCCGCCGTTTTCATATGTGCTGCATACTGCGTTTTCTCCGACTCTTTCGCATGATCTTTAAATGCGGTAAATGTCCCGTCTGCATTTTCGCACACCTCAAATCCATCCGCCCGAAGTTCTTCTGCCGTGCGGGTATTCTCCTTCATCGTAATGCCCATATCCGCATAGACTTCCTCCCACGACTGGTATTCCGTGATATTCTTCTTCAGCCCCATCATCTCAGAAAAACTTTCCATCGCTTCATCAATTGCTTTCTCCGCATTGTAGAACGCTGCCTGAACCTCCGGCGTTTGTTTTTCGAACCACTCCGGCATCGTCTCTGACACGCGATATTTCGCTCCAAAAATATATTCGGATGCATCGAAATCCGGATTCTCTGTATAGGTCAGACCGTTCGTCTGCGCATATTCCTTCATATACTGATTTCTGGTTTCTGCAAGGGATGCTGCGACTTTTTCACTCTCCTGTTTTCTCTGAGTCGTAATCTCCGCCGCCTTTTTCTGGCTCTTTTCTACCATATCCGCGTCATAAGTAAACGTTTGACCCTGATCTACCCAGTCAATTGAAAATTCTTCCGGAAGCTGCGCCTCCGTAACAACCTGCGTTCCACTTGACGGCAATGTGACCTCTCCGGCAAAGGTAAACCGATAGCCTTTTCCTTCCGTGAGTTGTTCTGTCTTTAAAAGCTGCATCGGAACCGTATGTACTGTTCCATCCAGTGTCTTCATATATGTGACTACATTTTCCGGCGCAATGCCGCCTATAAATGCAGCACATATCGTCCAGTCATTATCCGCCTCCTCATTGAATAAATACCAATAAAATGATGGAGGGGTAAAGTATTGCGACGTCGAGTACAAATATCCCCCATTATAATTACTGCCCAGACGGTTTGTCTGATAGAAGGACCAAGAATCTAATGCTGCCAAGGTTCTTGCATAAGTAACCTCTGTGGAAACCTGCCCTCCAGCTACCTCAGCCGTTAACAGAAATGTCTGCCCTTGCAGCGTATCTGCCGGGAGATTATAGGTAAAGGTCACATTTCCAAGACCATTCGTATTTCCTGTTCCCACCTGCTTTCCATCCAGCAAAAGTGTAACTCCGCTGTATGGTGCTGCATAAACAGTCACCTTATTCCCAGTCAGAGAGTATAAGTCTCCCGCTGCCGGACGGATCTCATAATCGCGGACTGTCAATGTCTTACTCCCGATTGGTGCCGTTATTCCGTCTGCCGCCGCAACTGCCGAAAGACTGTATACGCCCGTCTTTTCACAGGAAAGTCCAAGATATAGCATACCCTCCTTCAGGGTCTTGTTTATCGTAATAGTATTCCCTGATACCGTATAATCTGAATCCTTCAGGCTTTCTGTTTCCGTACAGACATATCTCAGGCTCATATTATCCGGCAGCAAAAGAGATATCTTCCCACTTTTTCCTTCTGCAAAGCCATAATACACGCTTACATTAAAAGTCTGTTTCTTAATTACATAATTAGCTTTGGATACAATGGAGCATTTTTCTTTGTCTAAAAGTCCGGATACATTATTTTTCAGTAAAGGAACCTTTATTTCTACCTGATTGGTCTCCCCATCGGAAACCTCTGCCGTCACCTTTGCATAGTCCTTTCCTTCTGTCAATCCCATGCCTTCCAGCACATCCATCGACGTCACTGCAGAAAAGCTATCATTGACATTATAAGCGATAATGGTATATGTTCCTGCTTTTAGTCCTTCTGTCAGGTAAAGTCCATCTGATGCTATTTTACTTTTACCCTCCAGACTTCCGTTCTCATTAAACACAAGTATATTGTTATCCCCTGCAAAGCTGCTGTCCGTTGTAATCTTCAGTTTTCCCCAGGCCTTCAATGAAAGCTTGAAAATTCCTTCCTCCCGGCTGGCTGTCACGCTTCCTCCGGCATACCCAATGTCATCCGCATTCACAGTCAGTGTCAGATTGTTTTCCGTAACGGTTTCCTTCAGAACCACATTTGGATACTGAAGAACATAATCTGTACCTTCTTTTAATATCCTCTCGTCCGCTTTTAAGCTGATCTCCAGATTCCGAAAACTGTTGACCACTGCGGTTCCAAAATCGACTTTCATCAAATTATTGACCGGCAGTTTGTCTTCATCGGAAAAAATGATTTCTCCAAGATTCCAATCTTCATCGATCGACATCTGGATAAAATGCTTATTATAGTAACCATCCATCATAACTTCCGCCGTCACCTTCGTTCCTGCTTCAGCTTTTACCAAAAACCGATTACCGGTGAACGTGACTGTAAGTTTCTGATTGTTCTGAAATACTTCTATCTCTGCGCCGGTAGGGATTGTACCAGACACCGTATACATCTGCTTTGTCTCATCCAGAGCCTCAAAGGTATATCTGTCTGCATAAAGTTCTTTCTGCTGTGCCTCGTAAAATTGTTTCAGCATGGACGGATTTCCCTCTGAATCGGTCTGATATGCCCTGATCACTGCCCTTTCCGCAAATGGATCCTCATAATTCACGCCATCAATCGTTACCATTTCCGTACTGGCAGCTCCATCTGATGTGTTATAAGGCATCAGCTTAAAATCCCGGTTAGGGAATTCCACGATAATTGCAGTATATGTACTTTCTTTCTCCCCAGCCTGTTCCTTAAAACAATATTTAAATGCACCTCCATAAATTTCATTTACCGTTTCCGGTACAACCACCTTTGTTCCTGCCAGGCCCTCACAATACGCAAATGCATGTGCGCCAATAATCTCCACGCCCGGACTTAATGTAAGAGAAGTCATACCTGTATCATAAAATGCATTTTCCCCAATTTTTTTAATAGATGAGGGGATTACAACAGAATCAAATGAGCAGTTGCTAAACGCATAATCTCCAATCTCTATAACAGAGGCAAGATTTAATACCTCGTTCAGTTCCGAAACCGGCAAAGCCGTACATCCATCAAAACCTGTAACCGTTGTAAATTCCGAATTATTTGGCCATTCAATACTGATCAATGATTTACAATTTGAAAACGCGTCGTTGCCTATTGTCGTCAGGCTGTCCGGCAGATGAAGTTTTGTAATTGCTATTTTGCAAAATGCCTGCCATCCAATGCTTTTCAGTTTATTTCCAAAAGCAAGAGAAGATAAACTTGTACATTCTGCAAATGCATTTTGTTCTACCGTTACCACTCCATCCGGAAGTGTCATTTCGGTAAGTCCTGTCTCTTGAAACGCACCCTCACTGATTACCGTAAGGTCTGTATCGGATATGTCTGCGCTTTTCAGTGCCGAACACTGGTAAAAAGCCCATTTTCCAAGTGTAGAAAGTGATGTTGGAAACACAACCTTTGTAAGCGCCTGATTTTTATAGAACGCATATTCTCCAATACTTGTAAGCTTACTGCAGACTGAAAGATTGACCTCTGTAAGTCCACACTCGGAAAATGCATTTGATTCTATTGAAACAAGCTCCTTACACGCTGAAAAATCTACCGTTTTCAGATCTTCACAACTATCAAATGCCCATTCTCCAACGCTTTTCAATCCCTTTGGAAATACCACGGAGGTGATTGCCGTATACCTAAATGCGCTTCCTCCAATGTTCAAGGTTTCCTCACATGCTGAAAAATCCACAGATGTAAGGCTGGTGCAGCCAGAAAAAGCCCCATCCCCAATACTTGTCAGACGGGATGGAAATATTACCTGTATCAGTGCTTTATCACCATCAAATGCATAGGCAGCAATATCCAATGTATTTTTTGTACATGCTGAAAAATCCACAGATGCAAGAC
>DLQV01000294.1:9899-11236 GCA_002474415.1 Lachnospiraceae bacterium UBA7598 | reverse complement strand
TGGAAATTCTGGATGCGATCAACAGGGGAAATGATACCGTAGAAAAACTGACCGCATTGGGCTACGATGCAAAAACGGCACAAGAGGTATTGGAGAAGAAATAAACCGAAACAACAACGGTTATGCAGTGAGTGAGGAAAATTTCAAAACGGGGGTATTCCATTCAATGGAATCTATGATAAAATGGCATTAGTTAGAGCAACCTAACCAATGCCATTTTTATAAAGCAGGGTTATACAAAATTTAAATGATATCTTCCGTTTTTACATTTCACCTGTACAATGTAATTTTTATTATATTTCAGAAAACGTAAACTGAGGTCTCTTCCCGGTTTAATAGTTGTTTCATTTAAAACAACAGTGTTTTCCTCATCTAAAATACGAATGGTTACATTATGATCATTGTTTGCGTCATTTACCATCCTTTTTTTATAAAAAATAGTAGAAAAATTCAAATAATTACGGTCTCCTATGTTTATCTGAAACCATTCATTTGGTCCATCGTGGTTATTTATAATTGCTATATCCATAGGGGAGAAAAAGTCGTGAAGTACTCCTACTTCCTGAATGGCAAACATAGCAATTCTTTGGTTTCTTCTTTTAAGAGATACGTGTCCTCAAGATTCCTTTGATTGTTTACGGCTTCAAAAGATTCTAAATGTTCAATTCCGACTGTGGTTTTATGTTTCTCTTTTTTCAGATAATCAAAATATAAGTGCTTTGCAATCTGACATAACCAGACCGAAATTTTACAGTTTCCGTTATAACGGTGCGCTGATTTGTATGCCTGATAAAAGGTCTCCTGTGTCAGGTCTTCTGCCAGATCAAAATTGCCACATAAAGAAATTAAAAAATGTTTTACGGTATTTGCATACTCCATGTACATTGTTTCCGTTTCAGGTGAGGTGTTCTTTGGCATTTTTATGTTTCACCTCCTTGTGTGGAGTATTCTTTTTCATTGTGTTTCACCTCCCCGTGTGAAGTATTTTTTGCATCTTCCTGTTTTTCTGGAATCATATATAAATAGAATTTTAATATATTTTGTTACACTTTAAGTTATAAATTGTTGTCTATAGATTACCATGCAGGTAGTAATTTTGTGTCCAAATATAAAGTGTTGTTTAAAAGTGTGCCACAAACAGATATTGACACTGAAAACAAAATTGATTATAATTGTGTCAAAAATAAAAGTGGCACGGGAGGCGTATGGCAATTACATCATTGAAAAGTGCATTGCAGAGAATTGCACAACTGGAACAGGAAAACGAGCAGCTTCGGGCAGAACTCGAAGTGTATAAAAAACGCAATACCGGCGGGAGGAAAAAACATGACGAAGCC
>DLQV01000294.1:8545-9865 GCA_002474415.1 Lachnospiraceae bacterium UBA7598 | reverse complement strand
AGATGACTTCTTACCGGGATTTTGCTGTAAAATACGAGAGCGGGATGACAATTATGGAAATTGTTGCACAGGGGGAGATCAGCCGCAGGACAGCGTACCGGTATAAAGCTTATTACGATGAGCTGCAGAAAAATAAAGGAAACATGCATGAGTGAGGGGACGAAACGCAATATTTCTGTTGTAAAAGATGCAGATGGAAACAAAATTGTTGTGATAAATGATATTATATTTAAGGGAAAGAAAATAGTCTGGGATGATGTTGAAAAATATCTCAGAAAATATGTTGGTGAGGTTTACAGTATTGCAGAAGATAAAGAAATTGTTTTTATAGGAACAGAATTGCCAGGGGAATATGCAGGATCTGTTTACACGAAAAAATTAAGAGGGATGAATGCAAAGGCGAAAGCAAATGCAGTACAGATTTTACCGGAAATGATAGAGATAGCTTCTAATGGTGTATTTGAACATAACCGCAAAGCAAAACATGCGCGCGATGCGAAGATGGGCTGGTATCGGTATGATACGAGATTTGCATTGCCAGTATATAATGATCATGGGGAAGTGGACAGATATAATATTTTTACAGGTCGATTATTGATACGGCACGCTTCCAGTGGAAAGAAGTATCTGTATGATGTTCTGGAAATAAAAAAAGAAATGAGCAAGTCCTGTCAGGCATAAACCCTACCCGGTGAAAACCCATTTCTTAATATAAAAAGAATAACCCCATTTCATTTTACAGTCAAGTAATTTTTAAATTTTACTGTATACAGATGATCATTTGGACAACAGAAAAAACACAACAAGGAGAACCCATTGAATTTACTCGAAACATTAAAACATTATTTTGGATACGACAGCCTGCGGCCGGGACAGCAGGAACTGATGGACGGAATTCTGCAGGGAAAGGATGTCCTTGGCATTATGCCGACAGGCGCGGGAAAATCCCTGTGTTATCAGGTCCCGGCGCTGATGCTTGAGGGGATTACGCTTGTGATTTCCCCACTGATTTCACTCATGTCGGATCAGGTCAAGGCACTGAATCAGGCAGGCGTACATGCTGCTTACATCAACAGTTCCCTGACGGAAAACCAGATACGCGCGGCACTTGCTTATGCAGCACAGGGAAAATACAAAATTATTTATGTGGCACCGGAGCGGCTCAACACTGCGCGCTTTCTGGACTTTGCATATTATGCCGACATTTCCATGGTGACAGTGGATGAGGCACACTGTATTTCCCAGTGGGGACAGGATTTTCGGCCGAGTTATCTTGAAATTGCGGATTTTTTAGCAAAACTTCCAGATCGTCCGGTTGTC
>DLQV01000294.1:4054-8519 GCA_002474415.1 Lachnospiraceae bacterium UBA7598 | reverse complement strand
TGCATTTACCGCGACCGCCACAGAGCGCGTCAAGCAGGATATCACCGCAAGTTTGCATTTGCAGAATCCGGTGACAATCGTGACAGGATTTGACCGCCCGAATCTGTTCTTCCGTGTGGTCAACCGCAAGGGCGGAAAAGAGACGGACAACAGTATCTTAAATTGGGTGAAAAAGCATGAGGATGAGAGTGGAATCATCTATTGTGCCACGAAAAAGAATGTGGACAGTGTGTATGCACTTTTGCTGCAATATGGCATTGCGGCGGGACGTTATCATGCAGGTCTGTCTTTAGAGGAACGAAAAAAGAATCAGGATGATTTTACTTATGATCGGATTCGTGTGATGGTTGCAACCAATGCATTTGGCATGGGAATCGACAAATCCAATGTGCGCTATGTGCTTCATTACAATATGCCGCAGAGTCTGGAATATTATTATCAGGAAGCTGGACGCGCCGGGCGTGACGGGGAAGAAGCGGAGTGTGTGTTATTTTTCTCGAAACAGGATATCATGATAAACAAACGTCTGTTGCAGTACAAATCCACATCCGGGCAGACATCCGATGATCCCGTGGTGCGGGCAAATGAGCAGCGGAAACTCAATGAGATGATCCGTTACTGCGAGACCGATGAGTGTCTGCGTCAGTTTATCCTGTCCTATTTCGGGGACAACAGTCCGTGTGCCTGTGAAAAATGCAGCAATTGTGTGGTCGTGGAAGATGAGGCGGAAGAAACTTATATCCAGACCGGAAGAGAGAAGAAAAATGCACTGCAGCTTGCTGATCTGACACCGGAAGGTCAGGAACTGTTTGAGCAGCTTCGCAAATGCCGGACGGAACTTGCCGTGGAAAAAGGTGTGCCGCCATATATCATCTGTTCTGATAAGACGTTAAAAGATATGTGTGTCAAATGTCCTGTGGATTCCACTGCAATGGAATCCGTGTACGGAATGGGAGCACAAAAGATCGAAAGTTACGGTGCGCGTTTTACACAGGTTATCACAGCTTTTCTGAACGAGCATGGTGGAGAAACCGCCATAGCGCAGGCATTTTCCGGCATGACAGTAGACACCACGACAGCAGCCCCTGCGAGAAAAAAGAAGCTGCCGTTTTATATCGCTCCGGAAAAACTTGATGAGGTGGAACTGACTGACACCTGTATGCTTTCAGAACTGACAAACCGGATCAATGCGCTCTGCGAAGAGAAGGAACGAAAGAAACTGACGGCTTCTTTTATCAATCAGCTGCTTGTGGAAAAAGGATATCTTGAGGAAACAGTGCAGGGAGAAGAAAAGATAAAGCGTGTGACGGAAAAGGGAAGTGCTGTCGGAATCCGGGAAGAGGAGAGGCATGCAAAATACGGAAGAAATTATTATGCATTGATTCACACACGGGAGAGCCAACTGATGATTTTGGAGGAACTGAGGAAATATTTGTTACAGTTTACACCAGTAGTATAATTGTCCTCTGCTTTGTGTTATACTAAAACAAAACGATAAAGGACAGGATTATTCTATGAAAAAAACAGGAATCATGACAGACAGCCACAGTGGCATCTTAGAAAATGAAGCATCTAAGCTGGGGATTGCCGTACTGCCAATGCCTTTTTATATTGATGAAAAATTATATCGTGAAGGGGTGGATATTTCCAGAGAGGAATTTTATGAAATGCTTCGTAAAGGTGCGGATGTGGCAACATCCCAGCCGTCACCGGAGAGTGTAATGCATATGTGGGATGCCATGCTGCAGGAATATGAAGAACTTGTCTATATTCCGATCAGCAGCGGTCTGAGCGGTTCCTGCATGACGGCACAGGCAATGGCGCAGGAGGAGCCGTATGCCGGAAAAGTATTTGTTGTAGATAATGGACGAGTGTCTACGCCGATGCACCGTTCGGTCCTCGATGCCGTGGAGCTTGCAGAGAAAGGATACAGTGCACAGAAAATTAAAGATATTCTCGAAAAAAACAGAGAGCATATGGTCATTTATGTGGGGCTCAGCACGCTGACATATCTGAAAAAGGGTGGACGGATCAGTTCTGTTGCAGCTGTGGCAGCAGATGTGCTGAAGATTAAGCCGGTTATGAAATTTGGTGTGGGAAAGTTAGATGTCTATCAGAAGTGCCGTGGAATGAAAAATGCGAGAAAAGCAATGATAGACGCAATGAAAAAAGAATTTGAGACGAATTTTAAGGAGGCTTATGAAGCAGGAAAAATATATCTTATGGCTGCATCAAGTTCTACCGCAGAAGTAACGGAAGAGTGGGTACAGCAGATCAAAGAAAGCTTTCCGGGTATGGATGTCATGTGTGATAATCTGTCGCTTGGGCTGTCCTGTCATATTGGACCGGACGGGCTGGGAATTGCCTGCTGTAACAAAGCAGAATAGTATTTTAGAAATTTATTCGTGCAGTACCACAGTAAAAACAACGCCCCGATCCCGTGGAAAACCTTCGGGCAGCAGAGAACAGTCATAAGGATCGTGTACCAGAATTTTTCCGTGATGTGCACGAACGATTTCCTGTGCTGTACATAAGCCCAGACCAAAGTGATTGTGGTCAGTATGTGCATGGTCCGTGCGATAAAAGCGCTCAAAAATATGCGCTTTTTCTTGCTCTGGAATGGAAGGTCCGTCGTCTGCCACAGCAAAGATGGTGTGGTGTGCGGACTGAGACAAAAGCAGCAGGATTTTTCCCCCCTGTGGGGTATAAGACAGTGCATTGTCCATAAGAATGGACAGAACCTGTGTTATGCGCTCCGTATCCAGCGCGCAGTCACGGTAAGTCGCATCCACAAGGGAAAACTGCAGGGAAATTCCCTTGGAAGCAGCCAGGTTTTCATACTTTTCATAGACACCAAGCAGCAGATCATCGGGAGCGGCATCGTTGATCTGTAAGGAAACTCCGCGGGCATCAGCGTTTGCAAGCAGCAGCATATCCGCAATCAGATGCTGCATGCGGAGTCCTTCCTGCCGGATCAGAGAGAGAAAATGATGCCGTTCCGTGGAAGATTCCGATTTTTCTACCGTTTCCAGTCCGGACAGCATTACGGTAAGGGGGGAACGGAGTTCATGAGAGGCAGCGGCAACAAATTGCTGCTGTTTTTTTTGTGAAATTTCCAGTGGCTGTACCATGCGTCCGGTAAAGAACCAGGAGAACAGAATCAGCAAAAGAAAGGTTATCAGATCGGCTGCAAATACTCCTATGGTCATATGCGCAATCTGGCCTGTCTGATGGGAAGTGTCGTAGAGAATCACAAAACGGATCTGTCCGTTTCCGCGCAACAAATATCCGACAGAGGCATAGTAAGTTTCTCTTGCAGAAGAACGGTAGGTCAGTTCTTTATGCGCAATCGTCTGTCCGTCTTTCCCGGTAAAGATATCTGTACCGCATTTTTTCAGTACAGCGTTGCGCAGATCCTCCCAGTGGCTGTCCTGCAGACGGTCATAGTAGAGAGACTCCTGATTATCGTACAGGTAAATGGTGAAATGATGCTGTTCCTGCATTTGCTTTAACCATTGATGGGAGATATAATCCTGGCTCTGTAAACTGGCAATCACAGAAACCAGTTCTTTCTGAAAGGCGGTATATCCCGTCTGAACAATTGCCTTTCGCGCTAAAAGCAGACACACCACGCTGAGTGCCAAAAGAATTGCCCCTGTGATAACCGTGCAGAAAAAAGTCAGTTGCCGGTGTAATTTTTGAAACATCTTTTCCTCCCATGTGTTATTTGATACAGTAACCAATTCCCCGCACCGTCTCTATGGTTGCGTGGCTTCCCACCTGCTGTAAGCGTTTGCGCACAAAATGGATGTAGGTATCGAGATTGCTTTCTTCTACCGGGGCATCCGCACCCCATACGCGGGAAAGAAGCACCAGGCGTTGCAGGATCATCGAGGGGTTCTGCAAAAAAATTTCCAGAAGACGTCCTTCCCGCCCGGAAAGCTGTATACTTCCACTTGGGCCGGTCAGTTCCCGCAGCCGACTGTCGTATGTGATATCCGCATAAGAAAACCGGTTGTTGTCATCGTATACATGATTGCGTCTGCCGATGGAACGGATGCGCGCAGAAAGTTCTTCATACGCAAACGGTTTCACAAGGTAATCGTCTGCACCACAGTCGAGTCCTTCCACGCGGTCATACAGTTCTCCAAGGGCTGTGATCATAATCACGGGAGTGGAAATGCCTTTGCTTCGGGCTTTTTGCAGGACAAGAAGTCCGTTCATGGTCGGCAGCATGCGATCTAGGAGAATCAGGTCATAGGCATCCTGCAAAACCAGATCCAGTCCATCGCGTCCATCCATGCAGATCTCTACTTCGTGGTGTTCTTTTTCCAATTGAAAGCGCAGCATTTCACATAAATTTTTATCATCTTCTATCAGCAAAATTTTCATTTGATTCCCTCGTCGTTATTCTTGTAATTGTCCTTAGTATAGCAGATTTATCTTAAAGAAATCTTTAAATGTA
>DLQV01000294.1:0-3955 GCA_002474415.1 Lachnospiraceae bacterium UBA7598 | reverse complement strand
AAAGGCAGAAAGGAGATTGTAGAGAAATGAAGATGAAAAAGAAAATTTCCCTGTTACTGATGGTATGTGTCACAGTGGCAGGGCTGCTGGCTGGCTGCGGTTCCCGTGGCACCGGTAATCAGAAAAATACAGAAAATGCCGCGTCCGCACAGGGGGGAAAAGGACGTTTTGTAGAAAGCGAAGTAACCCTGCCGGACAATCTGCAGGTTATCAACGCGGTTGGAAAAAGCAAAGAAGGGGAGCTTACACTGATTGGCTATGATAGCGACAACGAGAAACTGTTTCTAGCGCACTCGAAAGACCAGGGAAAGACATGGTCGCAGGCAGAGCTTGGAAAAATAGATTGCTATGTGGCTGCCGTAAATGGAGAGGATGGATCGGCAGCAGTGTTTGGATATAATAAAACATCTGGAATGAAACGGGTGTCAGCAGACGGAAAAGTAACAAAAGTAAATTTGCAGCTTCCGGAATATCAGGGTACTGGAAAAGAGAGTGACGATACGGATAATTTTATTACTTCAGCGGTGTATGCGGACAATAAACTGTTTGTGACCGACTTAAACTGGGTGGTCTATGAAGTAAATCCGCAGACCGGAGAGATGAGCAAAGCATTTTCCGATATTTCCGAAAATGTTAATCGTCTGATTCCGGCAGGAACAAAGTTTGCGCTTATGACGGACAAAGGCATCCAGTTTGCGGATGCTAAGAGCGGAGCACTTGCGGAGCGTATGCAAAACGATGACGTGTTGCAGCAGGCAATGAGTAAAGTCAGCGAGTCACATAACACGGACAGCAATAGTATTGCCATGACAATGGGAGATTCCGGAGACGAACTGTATTATATAAACAACGATGGACTTTTTTACCATAAAATTGGCGGAAGTACTACGGAACAGCTGATGAACGGAGAACTTACAAGCCTGGGGGACAAGAATGTGACATTTCTGGCACTCTATAAATTCGATGATAAAAACTATATGGTTTTTGCCAATGACTCACAGGGCGTGCGGCATTGTTACCGTTACACCTATGACGCGGACGTTTCTGCGGTGCCACAAAATCAGATTACCGTATATGCGCTGGAGGATTCCAATGCATTGCAGCAGCTGATCACAGCATATCAGAAAGACCATCCGGATGTGATGGTGAAAAAGACGATTGGTATGTCGGGAGAGGACGGTATCACTGCGGAGGATGCCATCAAGACATTAAATACGGAAGTGCTTGCAGGGAAAGGTCCGGACGTGCTGATACTTGACGGGCTTCCGGCAGACAGTTATGTACAAAAAGGTGTACTTGCCGACCTTGGCAGTTATGTAAAAGCTGCGGATAAAAAGGAAGGGCTTTTTACAAATATTACAGATGCTTATACAAAGAAAGGAAAAATCCATCAGATTCCGGTGCGTTTTTACTGTACCATTGTGGAGGGAACACAGGATCTGACCGATGCCGGTGTGAATTTAAAGCAGCTGGAAAACTATGCCGGTTCGTTGAATTCTGAAAAAGAAAAAGTATTCGCAAACTGGGGACCGCAGACGACACTTGGGATGCTTTATGATGCGGACAGTGCCTCATGGAAAACAAAAACGGGTGCAGATCAGGAGAAGATCAGACAGTTTCTGAAAACAGCAAAAACGTTGTATGATGCCGATGGCTATGCGGAAAAAGACCGGATTACCGACGAAATTGCAAACGGTTTCGCAGAGGGTGGTCTGCTGGGTATGAGCACAGGCGCAGTATTGTCCCGACTGTCAGGAAGGGGACAGATTGCGATTGGATCACTGACAAGTGTAAATGATGTGCAGCAGCTTTATGGAATAGAAAGCAGTTACAAAGGCACGTTTACCCTGTTTGATGCCGGAGAGCATAAATCGTTTGTTCCGTTTTTAAGCCTTGGTCTGGCACAGAAAAGTGCAGATAATAAAAATGCACAGGCATTTATGGAGACAGCCCTTTCCGCAAAAGGACAAAAACAGATGACGGAAGGCTTTTCCATCAATTGCACAGCGCTGGATACAGAGTGCAAAAACAGTCAGGAAAGCCAGATGGGAAGCAGTTCATCGGACGGTAGTTATGAGATCAATTATAAAGTAAAGAAAATTTCTGAAAAACAGCAGGAAGACCTGACAAAAATGTTGGAAAGTCTTGATACACCGACGTGGAACGACCGGGTGGTGCGGGATCTGGTGCTGAGTGAAGGACAAAAGTATCTGCAGGGGAATCAGTCACTGGAAGATACGCTTTCCGCCATTATGAAGAAAGTGCAGTTGTATGAGGCGGAGTAAGTGGACGGGACTGTCGTTTTTACTTCCCGGTTTTTGTGGAGTGGCGGTTTTTTCTCTCCTGCCGTTTATGGATGTGATCCGTCGCTCCTTTGTGCAGGCGGTCAGTGGCAGATTCTGCGGAATCGAAAACTACCGTGTCGTGTTACACAACAGCGCATTTTTGCTTGCTGTAAAAAATACGCTGCGGTTTCTTCTGGTATGTCTGCCGCTGCTGCTGGGGATTTCTTTAGTGCTTGCCTTTCTGCTGCATACATGGCAGATGGCATTTCATCAAAAGATGCGTCTGCTCAAAGCTGCATATCTGGTGCCTATGGCAATTCCTGCGGCATCGATTGTGCTGCTCTGGAAACTGATGTTTGACAAACATGGTTTTGTCAACGGTATCCTGCATTTGTGCGGAATCCATGCGATCGACTGGATGAACACCGGTGCTGCGTTTTTTGTGCTGGTATTCAGCTATATCTGGAAAAATCTGGGTTACACGATGGTTCTCTGGCTTGCGGGTCTTTCCTCGATATCTCCGGATCTGTATGAAGCGGCAGAGATGGATGGTGCAGGAAGAATGACGCAGTTTTTTAAGATTACGCTGCCACTGATCCGTCCGCTGATTTTTACCATTGTGGTTCTTTCGTTTCTGAACTCTTTTAAGGTGTTCCGGGAAGCATATCTTGTGGCCGGAAATTACCCGCAGGAAGATATTTATCTCCTGCAGCATCTGTTCAATAACTGGTTTATGGATCTGTCTGTGGATAAAATGGCGGCGGGAAGTGTACTTCTTGCACTAGTCATTGCGGTATTTGTTCTGCTGCTTCAGAAATTGTGGGAGAAAAAGGAATGAAAAAAGCTGTAGTCATTACGATTCTTGTTTTATTTGGAGCCCTTACCGCAGCACCGCTTGTTTTTCTCGTCTGCGGAAGTCTGATGGGAAGCGGTGAACTGGCGGAATATCTTGCGCCGGTTCTGGAAAGTACAGAGGGTTATGCGCACTGGAGACTGTTTCCATTGTATCCAACGCTGCGAAACCTGGTGGAGCTTTGCTTCGATTCGCCGGAATTTTTTCAGATGTTCTGGAATACGATGAAGATCACGGCGGGAATACTTGCCGGACAGCTGGTATTTGGCCTGCCGTCGGCATGGGGGCTGGCACGTTATCCGATTCCTGGGAAACGTTTTTTTTACCTGTTATATATTCTGCTTATGATGTTACCGTTTCAGGTGACGATGCTCTCGCAATATCTGGTGCTCAATCGGTTGCATCTGATGGATACGCCATGGGCAATCATTCTGCCGGGAGTGTTTTCTACCTTTTCGGTATTTCTTATGTATCGTTTTTTCTGTGGAATACCGGAAGAACTGCTGGAGGCAGCAAGGATCGACGGTGCCGGGGAATGGAAGATTTTTTTTGCAATAGGGGTGCCGCTTGGTTCCTCCGGAATTTTCTCGGCACTGGTGCTGCAGTTTCTGGAGTGTTTCAGTATGATTGAGCAGCCGCTGGTGTTCTTACAGACCAAAAAACTGTGGCCGCTTTCGCTGTATCTGCCGGAGATCAAAGAGGGACAGACGGGGTTTGCGCTGTGCTGTTCCCTGGTGGCACTGCTTCCGGCACTTTGTGTATTTGGCATGGGGCAGCAGTATCTGGAACTTGGCATTACAGCGGCGGCTGTAAAAGA
>DLQV01000018.1 GCA_002474415.1 Lachnospiraceae bacterium UBA7598 | reverse complement strand
GGGTGTGGTTGGCGGTTACCCATGGAAGACGAAAATTTCAAAAAAGCTATAGAAATAAACAGGCAGCTTCCACTTGTCGAAGGTTCACTTGATACTTTGGTCAATGAACTTGCTGACGAAATCATTTACCTTTACGATACCACACAAAATTATAAGCGAGAACCCATTCTCAGCAGAATATTCACCATTCCGATCTATCTCGGAGAAGATCTGAATTATCTTTGCTGTGTTCGGTTCTTACTTTACAAACAGACAAACAAACTGGATATTTTATGGCTTGGCAATTTAAAAGAGAGTCCCGATACCTCATCTTAATTGCCTGCTCCAATGTGAAAGTCCATTTCATTTTTTTGAGAAAATCAATGTAGTCGATTCTCCTGATTTTTTGTACAATATAAATAGCAATACACCAATTGTATTGACTCTATACGATATTTTCAGGAGGAAGGAATCATGAGCTTTCAGGATGTTTTTGTGTTTCAAGGAGAAAATAAACCGGTACAACAGAATACAACAGCAACTGGAAATCAAAACCCCTATTACGGTCATCCAAATCAACAAGTATATCCCAATATAAATATGCCACAATCCTGCATTCCGCAGCCAGAAGAAAATTCTTCCATTCAAGCGTTAAGTCAGGTGATCAATCAAAGTCTGACATATGTCAATCAAGCAACAAATAATTTAAAAGCCTCACAAGAAGAAAATCAAATGCTGAGAATGCATCTGGAAAACATGAAACGCACAAAAAAGGAACAACCAGACTTGTTTACTATCAATAGCAGCAATATTGGAATTTGCGTCCATAATGGCAACCGTACAACAATTGGAAGAATTAAAATCAACAGCGTCAGAAACTACGCCATTTGCGATGAAAACAGTTATAAAAACGTTTTCCAAATTGCATATCAGGATACAATCGGAAATCCTCGAACAACAGTAATCACAGAAAAGGAGCTTACAGAAAAGAAATTGGTTAGCCAATTTCCTGGATTCACATATGTCTGCTCCAGTTCTAAAATGGCTAATCGCTTTCTTGCATGGTATATCACCTCGATGTACCAAAATGATTTTGCGGACATGATTCCATACCATGCTGGATTTTCCACATACATGAAAGAGGAAAAAGAATACGCAAAATTTTATTGCAATGATGGTTCTATACCGCCAGAAATTCTTTCATGCTGTTCTGAAAACATCCGCAGCAACTACATGACAGGAGATAAGAAGGCACCTGAAAAAATCAAGTCTTATGTTGAAAAATATCTGAACAAACCGGAGAAACGTATGCTCTACAGCATTTCTCTATGCGGAATTTTTTCAAGTATTCTGGATGATATTCACTACCTGCCAAAGCAAATCGTTGTAATTTCCTATCCAAATACCGATTCTGCAAGACAGGCGGCGTTCTTTCTGCAAGGTTTTAACAGAGGACAAACACCGATTTCTTTTGATACAAACAAAGCCAAAATCAGACGAGTTTTTCAAAGCACGAAAGACGATACGATCGTCATCAATGACTGCAATATCATCGATAACAAAGCAAGAAGAAATGAAGCACTTCATTACATTCTGGCACTGCATGAAGATAATGAAACATTACCACACTGCACTGCGATTCTCTCAAACTTTGCATCATCTGTTCTCGAAAAAGACAACAAGATTTATATCAGCCTCAGCGATGACTTCTATACAGAGATGACACAGGAGGAAGAACACAAAATGTGCTATGCTCTTAACTGTATCACACGCTATCTGATTGACATTGCCTGCGAAAATTTCAGTGAATTCAAAAAATTTATTTTATCAACTTGTAAGAGACTTATCCAGCAAAAGAATATTGTCAATGAGATCTGTCAAGATATACACACCGAACTTCCTAATATGCAAAGCAATATCAGTTTTACTGCCATTCAAAGCATTGCATCTTTTGTGGAATTGCAACTATCCTGCTCATTTAACAGCAATGACATTTCCAATTTCCTTCTGCACTCCTATATAGAGGCAAACGCAATTTCTGCTGACAACGATGATGTGATCGTCAATGACTTTTCTGCTGTCTTGCGTCAGTGCATTCAATCCGGAGATATTCCGATCGTTCTGCACAGCAAAGAAATGAATTACATTGCAGGTGCATATCAACTCATTGTAAAGGACGATTTCATCATGCTGGAAGAATGTACAATTCGGAATGTGATTCTTCCGAAAATGAAAACAACGGAAAGTGTGCATAATATCATCAAAGCTTTGGATCATGTGGGACTGCTTCACGCAACAAAGAAAAAGCGATATCCATTGACGGTTTATCAGAAAGGAACGGCTCAGAGAGTGACTTTTCTGGCAATGGAATCGGAGGGCATTTTCGATAAAACATTATGCCTGAAGATTCAAGAAAGCAAGCATGCGGCATGGTTCTCAGAAACTGCTCCTGCCGAACATCTGCTTCCTATTGCAACCAACCGACTGGGAGAAAAGGTGTACCAAAGATACGAGTTTGAGAAAGCCGACAATATGCACTGCTTCTATCTCGGTCAAAGCGGAAGCGGAAAAACCAACAGTCTTACGGAACGTATGTGCAGTCTTTTTCGGGCTGGTCAGAAAATCGTGATATTAGACACCAGTGATTCCTTCACACGAGCAGCAATGCTCCAGAATCTTTCAGCTGGCGGAGATGATCATGCGAAATCACTGGCAGACCAATTCATCACCGAAAATGTAACATTTCACAAGGTCGAAGAGCTTGGTGTCCCAGTAGATCTTCTGAATCTCCAATATCCAAGTGTTCCCGAAACCAAACGAAAAATCATTGACGCCATTGTATCTGCACACATTCAGAATATGGGGAAGGTTCAAAAAGCTGCCTTACGCACTGGAATCAGCGATCTTATGGAAAACCAATCGATCAACATGATTGATCTGTACGAACGACTAACCGACGCATCTATGTCTGACAGCCTTGTCATGCAGTTTGAAGATATGCTCTCTTGCTTTCTGGAATATGCCAGCAGTGACCGCAGCTGGGGCGAATTCTTTGATGACAGCAAAGGCATTATCGTCATTTCAACAGATGCTGTATCTTGTTCCAGCGGCTCTGCACTTGTGGATATGCTTCTGATGTCACTGTTCTACACGCAGCGTAACAACCCGACACAGCATATTGCCGTATTCATTGATGAGATCCAGAATCAGAATTTCAGTTCCAATGGTGCGATCTCGCAGATTCTAAAAGAGGGAAGAAAGTACCACATCAGCTTAAACTATGCAACCCAGTTCCTTCCCAGCAACAACAAAGACCTCCTAAAGGTAATCAATCTTGCAGCACTCAGAGTCTTTTTACAGCCCGATACCATTTCGGCAAAATCAATTTCCAAGACCATCGGAGTTCCTGTAACAGAACTCACTTCCATGGAACAGGGCGAGTGTTACATCAATGGCAATCTTTACAACCGCAAAGAACACGGCTTGAAAAACGGCGTTGTTCACGGATACACTTTCCGAAACTTCGTTCCCTTTCAGACAAAATTCTGATGCAGAGCATACAAGACAACTCACAAGAAATTCAAAAGGCAAAGTACACTGATGTGCTTTGCCTTTTTTCTGTTTTTCAGTTGTATATCATAACCGTGAATCTGTGCCAGGTACTGATGATACGATCATGTCGACCGCATAGAAAA
>DLQV01000286.1 GCA_002474415.1 Lachnospiraceae bacterium UBA7598 | reverse complement strand
CGCCGACCAGTTTGATGAGAAACGCCTGGCAGGTATCCGCAGCCTGAATGAGATTGCAGCAGCCCGCGGTGAAAGCCTTGCACAGATGGCGCTCAAGTGGGTCATCCGTGACGGTGTCGTCACTTCCGTTCTGATCGGAGCTTCCCGCCCGGCACAGATTCTTGAGAATCTCAAAGTATTAAATGCTGCTCCGTTTACGGAGGAGGAATTGGAAAAAATTGATCAGTGTTCTCTTTCACTGTAAACAATTTCGAGGAGACCCTATGGTCTCCTCGTTTATATTCTCAGATTTAATGTGTCTATTTCAGGATTTCCTGCAGCCGCGCATCTGTATGCAGGAGTTCCTTCGCGCGATCCCTATATTGCTGCTCATGCAGATACGTATAGCGGAACGGTTTGATCGACGGTGCCAGATCAATTGCTTTTTCAAAATCCTCCCGCCGAAGATCCAGTGTTTTTACATAATCCCAGAACCCCGTCTGCGTAAAAATCGTATCTACCCTCCGGTAACGATGATCCTGCACAACACTCATTAGATAGGTTGCAATGCCGACCTGAATACCATGAAGCTGCGGATGCTCAAGCATCTTGTCCAGCGCATGGGAAATCAGATGTTCGCTGCCGCTTGTTGGTGCACTGCTGCCCGCAATCTCATTTGCAATTCCACTCATCGCAAGAGAATCCAGAAGTTCCTTTAAAAACAGATCATCCTGTATCGAAGTAAACGGTGTGCGCACAAAACTGTTGACCGCTTTCTTTGCAATCATGACAGCAAAATCGTTGACTTTTCCGTACCCATGTTCTTCCTCAAAAATCCAGTCATACAGTGCCGTAATTTTTGATACCATATCGCCGATTCCGGAATATAAAAATTTCTCCGGTGCACTGCGGATAATCTTTGTATCCACCACAATCCCATATGCCAGTTTTGCTGGAACGGACTTGCGGCGTCCTTCTACCAGAAGGGAAGCACTGGCACTTGAAAAGCCATCGCTCGATGCCGATGTCGGGATGCTGATAAACGGAAGATTGCGCAGAAATCCACAATATTTCGCACCATCAATCACTTTTCCACCCCCGATGCCGATGACTGCCTGCGTCTTCGCCGGCATGGAAAATGCAAGACTGATCAGATCTTCCAACCGCACTGTATCAAGTTCTTGATATTCTAAAATATCAATGTCCTCCTGCTGCAATGCTTCCATAACGGTAGAACCAAACATTTCTACAAGACCGTTTCCAAATAACACCACAACTTTCTGCAATTGCAATTCTTTTAAATAAATACCGAGATTGTCCAATGCCCCCGCTCCGATTTTTAAAAGCGCCGGAATGGAAATGTGCTTACCTGCCATAATAAAATTTCTCCTTCTCATTCTCTTTTTACTGATTTTAGTATAAACAAAGGTTCCTGAAATTACAATCAGTTCCCCCGAAAAAACGCACACGCTTCTCTTTACAATTATGGGTAAGAAAAAAGACGATTTCCTGCGAAACCGCCTTTTTCTTATTATAACTCTAACGAAACTCCTGTAAATTTACTTTGTAACTTTGATCGTCATCTTTACAGTTTTTGTCTTTCCGTTCTTTAAAGTGACTTTTACTTTCACAACTGCACTGCCGGCTTTCTTGGCAACAATTGTACCGTTTTTATTCACCGTTACAACCGACTTTTTGGAAGATGTGTACGTAATCTTCTTTACATTTTCCATATTCAGTCCCTTGTCAAAAGTAACCTTTGTTTTGCCACCATTTCCAACGGTCTTTTTGGTTTCTTTTAATGCTACACTCTTTACGACTTCACTGCTCAGAGCCTTTGCATCCTTTTCATTCAGCAGCACATAGTCACCAGCATCCTTGGTATCTGCTGTCACTGTTCCGTCTTTGGATACCTTATAAGTCTTGCTGCTGATCAGAACTTTTTTCCCGGTTTTTTTATCGATTTTTACAAGCGTCAGCTTTTTCCCTGCCTGCAGATCCTTCGCATTGACAGCTAAGCTGTTGACCACCTTGCCGGAAGCGTTCTTCGTTGTCTGGGTAATCGTAATGTCGCTGGTTCCTGCTTCTTTGACTAATTTTGCAACCACATCGGCCGAGATTGTTGTCTTCTTCGTCTCAGAAGCCTTCTTTACTGTTTTTTCCAGCTGTGCTGAAGCGCCTGTCACTTCTCCCTTATCATTCTTTTCAACGGTAAGTGTCGCATTCATATCTTTTGCGATATTCTCAATTGTTTTATCCGTTTTCTGACCCTCAGACGGTTTTGTATCTGGCTTTGCATCTGGCTTTGTATCTTCTGTGCCAGGTGTTGTTGTTTCCGAGCTGCTGCCGGAGGAAGAAGTTCCGCCATTATTTCCACTCTGACTCGTCTGTTTTACCGCAATCAATCCATCGGCATCTGCTTTTGCAGCTTCTGCGGCACTGATCGTTGTTCCTTTAAATGCATCAAAGTAAAGTACCGACTCCACATCTACCGCAGAACCTGCCGGGTTGGAGTTACACCAGAGGCCAAATGCCTGCACATCTTTTAAAGCATCCGCATCGAGCTTTCCACCCTTCTTCCCCTTAAAAGCTGAGAATGGAACGGTTACTTCATAGGCATCTTCTGTCTTGGCAAGATTGGTCAGATATACTTCATGCTCTTCTCCACCTGCCTTGATCTGTACGACAACCTTCTGACCTTTTCCATCCAGTTTGGTCCAGAATTTTAATGCATTGTAGGCAGAAAAATCAGTATTGCTCAGGCTTGCATTTACCAGACCGGTCCATACTTCCGAACCTGTCGTTTTTAATTTGTAATTAAATGCAGCACCATATGTACCATCTGCCTTATGCTCTCGATCCAGCGTAAGGGACGAACTACATCCGGCGGCAGAGTTTCCACCATAAGCTGCGTCCAGAAGTCCGTCACTCCCGACATAGTAGTCAAAGTTTTCCAGCACACCTGCCGGAGCTTTGTCTTTTTCTTTCCCAATGCTCAGATTCGTGATCGTAGACAATGTCTTTCCATCCGCAACCAGTGCGATTTCCGCTACATCAGTCTTTCCGATTTGATCCATTCCCTTTTGTGTCAGCTGCGCCGTATAGAATCCATCGGAGCCCTTCGTGGCCTGCAATGTCAACGTTTTTCCTTTTGCCGCATCCTTTACAACAAATGATACCTTTCCGGCATTGGAAACACTTGCCTTTAACGCAGTTGGCTTTAAAATCGTATCCATATCAAACGGAGCTACCATGTATCCGCTGACATCCTTGTAATTTTCCATCTTTACTCCTGCGTATTTATCGATATTGCCATAGAAATTTGTGCCATCTCCAAATACCGAATCATCACTATTGTAATAAGAAATGAAATCATTGATCATTTCCTGTCCCATTGTATCACTGTATTTATACGGCACATAGAAATTGGTATCACTGAAATTTGCCCATACCAGATAATATGGCATGTCGTTTTTCTTTGCGATATCACTGACTTTCTGATACCAGTTCACACCCGACTTTGCCTCACTGACCGGGTTATTTTTTACAAGGAGCCCTTCGTTATCGCTGCCATCCTTTTTCATCACACGTACACCGGTCTCCGAAATCGCTGCCAGCTTGTTATGCTGTTTTGCTACAGAAGATACCACTCCGCAGGTCTGATCCAGGTGATCAAAGAACGANNCCGAAGTATCACTCTCTGCCGGATAAGTATTAAAATCGTTGTAATAATCAAATGCCAGAATGTCTACATAGGCATCTCCCGGATACCGCGACATATACTCCGCCTCGGTCTCCAGCGGTCCATTTGGCGAATACACATAAAGCATATTGTGCACACCTTTGGATTCCAGATAATCTCTGGTATATGCATACAGGCTCTTGTAGCTTTCTGTTGTATTGGAAGTTCCCCACCAGAACCATCCTCCGGTATTTTCATGGAATGGACGGAAAATCACCGGGATATTCTGTGCTTCCAATGCATTGGCATAGGCTGCAATCGTATCAAGATATGCATTGAATACATCATTCTTCTCTCCACCCGGCAAAATCTTCTTTAACGAATCACCGGATAAATCTTTTGCTTCATTAAAATCACAATTATAGAAATCGTAGGTTCCATCTGCATTCTTTTTAATCTTTGCATTGGTGAAATTCGGCATGTGGGTGGATAAGGTAACAATTGCACCGTTTTGGGCTGCCTGTTTGCTGTAGTCAATGGAATTCTGCAGTGCCGATGCCGCATCTGTACCACCAGCCTCGCTTCCAAACAATGCCAGGGAGTCAATGCCGAAAATACCGCTGACGGAACCGGTCACATCTTTTACATCTCCCAGATCGTTGTTTCCCACGGAACGGCTCACATCATTCTGATGCCCGAACAGTACCTGATCACTTTCGGTCAGTCCCTGCAGATATGCATACAATGCCTTTGCGCTATTGCTGGCATCCGGATCTGTCATAGTCAGGGTCTTTCCCGTAACAGCAACATTCGCCTGTGTTCCCTGTGCCTTCGGTGTTACCGTAATCTCCGTAAAATCTGCACTCGCATCTTTCTGGGAAAGTGTCAGATTGTCCAGATAAACATCCCCCACAAAGCTGCTATTAGAACCGATAAGTCCGATTGTCAGATCATCCATTGGTGTGGTAGATGGAGAAAATCCTAAAGTAACTGTAACTTTCTTATATCCGTTTCCTGCATCTGCTGCCTCGAATGAATCTATGCTGGTATCTTTATTGATTCCGCTGTTGGAGAAAAATTTTATCTTGGAAATATTACTGTTTTCCGGATAAATCAAATCCACACTCACCTGATTATAATTGCTGATATCAGCCGGTGTCTCCGGTGTGAATTTCACTTTTGCCTCACTCCAGGACTCTTTGGAATTAGAAGTATAATTCAGGCTTACTTTTAATCTTCCGTCTCCGCCATTTGCGTCATAGGAAAGTTCCGGAGCAGCATTTTTTGTTCCGCCATGGAAATACTGATATCCGGTTTCACCTGCCCACAGATTAAACTGAGATTCATCATTTAAATCAGAGAGAACGGTTGGCTCCTGTTTGGTCAGTTCCTGTTTATCGCTTGATAAATTTGTGAGAACTACATTTGAAAATGTCACAGTTCCCTTAAATCCGGTTCCCACAAGAACGAATTCAACATCCATCAATGTATCCGGTGTTATTCCTGAAAACTTTACTTTCAGATCAGCTGAATAATTCTCCCCATCTTTCGTAAAAGAATCCTGCTGCAGCCACTGGCAATCCGTACTGTTGTTCCATCCCCAGTCTGATCCCAGTTTTGTTACACCCTGGATATTCAGATGCGCTTTATCTGCAGCCAGCGACTGATAGGATGCTTCATCCAGTGTTACCTTTGCAGCTAATTCATACTCTTCATTCACATTTCCCAACGAACCCTTGATGGAATCATCATATGCAAAAGTAATTTTTCCTGCACCATTCCAGTCTTCTTCGTCCAATCCTGAAAAATCAATGGGTTCTGTTGTTTTTGCGTCCTCATTTTTGTACAATTCTGTGCGTGTTACTGTTGACGCCTCATTTGTCTCTGCTGCATACACAACCTCGTTCTGTAAAAATGTGCATGCCTCCGGTGTCAGTGACCCCATCATTGCTGCTGCCAGCGTGATGGCAACAATCTGTTTTCCTACCCTTCTCATGTTTTTGCTTACCCTTTCCTTTCTTCTCCATTTTAGTTGTAAAAACCTTCCAGCACCCTCCATCTATCCGGTTTTACTTAATAAAAAAGCAATTGCACGCTGCTTCCCATATTTTAGGGAGAGGGTACTGCATACTTGGGGAGTGCAGTAAAAAATATGGGAACCAGTGTGCAATTGCTTTAGTTATTTGACAAATTCAGTATATCACAAAGTAATTTTAAATCAATATTAGGTTAATATAAAATTAAATGTTTGTAAAATATTACTTAATTTAATGTTTTTTAGCCTTTTTTTAGCCTTTTAATTAGACATTTTCACAAGAGACGAAAGTACCAGTTCCTCCGTGTTTTATTATTTTAAAACGCCTTCTGAACAGATTTCATCTGTTCAAAAGGCGCTATATAGATTGAAGATACTTTTCTACCGCATTTAAAAACACTTGCGCATTTTCAATTTGCACTTGCGCATCTTTTTTACTCGCAATAAAAAAGTCATCATAATCCGATTTTTCTCTCAAAAAAGAACTCGTTTTAATTATAACCGATAACTGCCTGTCCATGATTTCTTCTTTAAGATATTCCCGATTAAAAAATCCGATAACCCCGGAATGTTTTGACGAATCAAACCCTTTTATTATATTGGCCGCCCGCATAGAATGAAAAATTGCATAATAAGAACGATTCAACGATGTTTTATACTGTCCTATCTTCAAATTTTTTTCTGCAGCCACAAGCATTTCTTTTGCCCTTTCCATCCTATACTGTGCAAGTTCTTTTAAGCTGCCTTCCAAAGAATAACCCCCTCTTTTTGTACATTCTTATAAAATGGAAGCACTTCCCCCCACTTTTTCATATTTTCTTCTTTAATATCAATGATAGAAAAAATCTTATCATAACGTATATCCATCTCTGCTGACCAGCAAATAAATTTATTTCTTATTTCTTCATTCATATCATTTTTAGTGATGATTGCTATATCTATATCACTTTCTGATGTAGCTTCATTTCTTGCAACAGATCCATACAAAATAATCATTGATAAATTTTCATGAAACAGATTAAGTAACCCTTTTACCAATTCGTCTTTCATCATATCCGTTAACATTTATTACACCCCCTACAAAAACTCTTTTTTATAGTCTACCATTTTTTCTGCAGCTATTCCATATTTTCTTTTTAAATAAAAGGCATACTGTTTTCAGGAGAAAAAGTATGCCTCAAATAAAAATCACTATTATTTATTTCGTAGAAACCGTAGAAGCAACAAATTCCAGATTTCCCTCAATCTCAACCTTACCATATCCATATGGAAGAATAAAATGATCTCCCTTCTTCACGCTGGTATGGTTTAAGAGTCCGTTTCCTTCTACGACGCTGACAATCAGGAACGGATAGGACTGCTCGAACTCTGCCTTTCCATCCACTTTCATATGAAATACCTGATAATACTTACACTCAATCAGCTTCTGCAGTTTGTTTGTCTCTGCCTCACCGGTCTGGATCATGCACTCAGAAAGCGGTGCTGCCGGAACCTTGATAACATCAAGACTCTGTTGAATATGAAGCTGACGTGGCTTTCCATTGGAAAGGCGGTCATAATCATACACGCGGTACGTGATATCACTGTTCTGCTGCGTTTCAAGGATGGTGATACCGCCTTTGATCGCATGCACGGTACCCGGATCAATCTGGATAAAATCACCTTTCTTTACCGGTACTTCACGGATCAGCTCACTCCATCTTCCGTTATGTACCATATCCTCAAGTTCTTCGTGTGTCTTTGCATTGTGTCCGATAACAAGCTTGGAATCCGGCTCACAGTCTAAGATATACCAGCACTCCATTTTTCCGAGAGATCCATTCTCATGTTCTGCCGCATAGGCATCATCCGGATGTACCTGAATACTTAAATCCGCCTTTGCATCAATAATCTTGATCAGCAGTGGAAATACCTTACCCTGTGTATTTCCAAAGAGTTCTCTGTGTTCCTCCCACAGATCGGATAATTTCTTTCCCTTATATTCACCGTTTGCGATCGTACATGTTCCGTTTGGATGTGCTGCGATTCCCCAGCATTCTCCAATGTCATCGCCCTCGATCGAATATCCATATTCCTCACGTAATTTTGTTCCACCCCAGATATTGTGAGTAAATACCGGATTCATAAATAAAATCTGTTTGC
>DLQV01000081.1:2366-2600 GCA_002474415.1 Lachnospiraceae bacterium UBA7598 | reverse complement strand
CGTGCAGGAGAGTGCGGAGGGTAAATGCGTCTATATCACAGGACAGTTCCGTTCGTTCAACCGGCATGAGGAGCATAAAAACCGTCTGGTGTTGTCGGTTTTTGCGAGAGAGTTTGAACTGGTCGAGCAGTTTGAGGAAGAAAATGCGGCCAACCAGATTTTCCTGGATGGGTTTATCTGTAAAGAGTCGGTATATCGAAAAACACCTCTGGGAAGGGAGATTGCGGATCTTCT
>DLQV01000081.1:0-2267 GCA_002474415.1 Lachnospiraceae bacterium UBA7598 | reverse complement strand
AAGGTTTGCATCCGGGTTTGAGGTCGGATCCCATGTACAGATCTGGGGAAGAATCCAAAGCCGCGAGTATGTAAAGAAAATCAGTGAGACACAGGTAGAGCAGAGAGTTGCTTATGAGGTGTCGGTCAGCAAGATTGAATTTCTGGAGTAGACTTGATTATTTGACGCTTTTGTGTTATCTTACATAAGATTTCATTTGGTTAAGAGACATCATGGAGGCTGAAATGGACAGAGGAGTGATTCAGATTTATTATGGAGAGGGACATGGTAAATCAACCGCGGCAATCGGAAATGCAATCCGTGTTGCAAGCGAGGGAAAAAGCGTCATTATCATTCAGTTTTTAAAGGGAAAAAATGAAAACGAACTGACATTTTTAAGCCGGCTGGAGCCGGAAATAAAAATATTCCGTTTTGCAAAATCGGATGAGTGTTTTGAGGCACTTTCCGAGGAGGCAAAACAGGAAGAAAGCATGAATCTGCGCAACGGATTCAATTACGGAAAGAAAGTCGTTACGACAGGCGCCTGCGATATGCTGATCTTGGATGAGGTGCTTGGAATTGTGGATGAAAAGGTGATAACTCCGGAAGAAATCTGTGAGTTGTTTGCCGCAAAGCCGGAAGAAATGACACTGGTCTGCACAGGTCGCGTTCTGGATGAAAAAATCCGGGAAGCAGCAGACGAAGTTTATAATATTGCACCGGAGAAATAGATTGACAGACCATACCGGTGGTGGTAGAATTAAGAAAATACATGGGATAGAGGTCGCGTAATTCATGAGTAGCCTGTTGGATGTGGCAGACACAGTCGAATGCAGGTAAAAGGGGAAAACGCCGAAAGAACCGGATGGCTGCAGTCTGGTTTTTGGGCATGCGGTGAACAATCGTATGACTGTCAGAAGCGTATAGACGTGGATGGAGAGCTATCAGATCTAAAAAAGGTTAGATTGACCAGCTCACTGTGAGTTGGTCTTTTTTATTTTAGAAAGGAGAATAAAACAGTGGCAATTTTTAAGGGAGCCGGAGTCGCAATCGTGACACCAATGAAGAACAATGAGGAAGTTAATTATGATAAACTTGAGGAACTGATCAACCAGCAGATTGATGGTGGTACAGATGCCATCGTAATCGCAGGAACGACAGGAGAAAGTGCAACACTTACGATGGAAGAACACCGTGATGTGATCAAGGCAGCCATCGAGTTTACAAAGCATCGTGTACCGGTTGTGGCTGGTACCGGTTCAAACTGCACACGCACAGCTATCCAGCTTTCCCAGGAGGCAGAAGAGGCAGGTGCTGACGGACTTCTGATCGTTACACCATATTACAATAAGGCAACACAGGCAGGACTGATCAGCCATTATTCACAGATTGCAGACAGCACCAAGTGTCCGATCATTATGTATAATGTACCTGGACGTACCGGATGTAATCTTCTTCCGGAGACAGTTGCAGAGCTGGTCCGCACCAAGAGCAATCTCGTAGGATTAAAGGAAGCAACCGGAAATCTGGCACAGGCTTCTAAGACTATGGCACTTACCGATGGAAAACTGGATCTGTATTCCGGAGAAGACGGACTTGTTGTTCCACTTATGTCGATCGGAGCAGTCGGCGTAATTTCTGTATGGAGCAATGTGGCACCGGGCAAAGTACATGCGATGTGCGACAGCTTCTTCAAGGGTGATATCGAGACGGCAAGAAAGCTCCAGCTTGAGGCACTTCCACTGGTAGATGCACTGTTTTCCGAAGTAAATCCGATTCCGGTTAAGAAGGCATTAAACCTGATGGGCATGGAAGTAGGACCACTTCGTTCCCCACTCTGTGAGATGAGCGAGGCAAATGCAAAGAAACTTGCAGAAGCAATGAAAAATTATGGAATTTTAGCATAGATCAGGGAGGCACAAAAGAAAATGACAAGAGCGATCATGAATGGCTGCAACGGAAAGATGGGACAGTGTATCACAGGCATCTGTGCGCAGGACCCAGATATTGAGATTGTTGCAGGAATCGACATGTATGATGGAATTAAAAATGATTATCCGGTGTTTGCCAGCTTAAAAGAGTGTACGGTGGATGCGGATGTAATCATTGATTTTTCAAATGCAAAAGCAGTGGATGCGCTGTTGGCATATGGTGTGGAAAAACAGATTCCGATTGTGCTTTGTACGACAGGACTTTCCGAACAGCAGCTTGCCGATGTGGAAAAAGCATACGAAAAAGTTGCAATCTTAAAATCCGCAAATATGTCTCTCGGCATCAATACGCTGATG
>DLQV01000266.1:2809-2942 GCA_002474415.1 Lachnospiraceae bacterium UBA7598 | reverse complement strand
CTGAATTTCTTTGCCAAGGTCTACAATCGTCTGTTCCATCGCATCGTAGGTCTTGGAATCTTCCTCACTGAGCACGCCGTTTGCGTTTCTCTTGCTGTCGAGAAAATCACGGGCAGTGTCCCAAGCCTTCTTT
>DLQV01000266.1:910-2748 GCA_002474415.1 Lachnospiraceae bacterium UBA7598 | reverse complement strand
CTTTTCTCTGAGTTCTTTAATGGTCATAATCAATTCCTCCAATCAATATTTCAAAAGTGCCAGCCTTTTTTCAAGCTGGTCAATCGGTGTGCCTGTAACGGATTCTGCTGATGCAGATACTTTGGATAAGAATGCAGATAGATTCCTCGATTTGGAATAGGTCATTGCAGTAAGTGTATCTTCTTTTTCTTCTTCATCCGGTTCTTCCTCTTTAGGAACAACAGGCATTTTCTTCTCTGCAAAGAGAATCCCGTCCACAAAACCCATTTCATGAGCCTTTTTTGCATTGAGCCATGTTTCATCGGACATCAGCTTTGCAATCTTGTTTCTGCTGAGGTGGGACTTAGTTTCGTAGGCGTTGATAATGCTCTCTTTAACTTCATCCAGCAAGAGGATGGCCTTTTCCATATCTGCCTTGTTTCCCATAGCACAAGTGCTGGGATCATGGATCATCATTAGGGCAGTTGGTGCAATCAAAGTTTCATCGCCTGCCATTGCCACAACAGACGCGGCAGAGGCTGCAATACCGTCAATTTTCACGGTAACCTTGCCTTTGTGACTTTTCAGCATAGAATAAATCTGACTTGCAGCGAACACATCGCCCCCTGGTGAGTTCAGCCAGACTGTCAAGTTTCCGCTGACTTTTGAGAGTTCATCACGGAACAGTACAGGTGTGACCTCATCGCCCCACCAGGTATCTTCAGAGATAGGACCGTTAAACAGAAGTTCCGTTTCTGATGTATCTTCATTTTGGATAAAGTTCCAGAATTTCTTCATTTGGTTTTCTCCTCCTTTTCTGAATGTTGATTTGCAAATGCACCTGCATCAGCAAGTTTTGTAAAGCTGCCATTTACAAGATACAGGTTACCACCTTCATCCTCAGAAAGCATATTCATATCTTCCTTTTCACGGATATCGTTGGCAGACATCCAGCCATTTTGTCTTGCGGTGGCATATCCCTGCATTCTTGAAGCATAATCGCCACGCAGAAGTCCGTCCACATTGAACTTCACGAAATACTGTCCTTTTTCAGAATCAGAAAGGAGTGCTTTCTGTAAGGACTGCTCCCAGCGAACGATCCAAGGGTCAAGGCTGTATTTCACGAAATCAAGGGATAAATGCTCTACGTTACTGAATGTTGCATGGTCAAGGTCACCGATCATATGGAGCGGCACTCTGTACATTCTTGCGATTTCTTCAATCTGAAACTTTCTGGTTTCCAGAAACTGTGCTTCATTATTTGGAATTGAGATTGGTGTAAATTTTACACCTTCTTCTAAAACGGCAACTTTATGTGAGTTTTTTCCTCCATAGGCTCTGTGCCATGCATCTCTTAATTTATCGGGATTTTTAATCACTCCCGGATGCTCCAATACACCGCTTGGATTTGCATTATTTCCGAAAAATGATGCCCCATATTCCTCGCAGGCAATAGAAATGCCGATTGCATTTTTCGCAAGTGCAATCGGCGAATATCCAACCAGTCCGTCAAATCCTAAACCAGGAATGTGCAGGACTTCATCGGCGTAAAGAATGATGTCGCCCTGTTCTTTCAGATTCGGATTTGCCTCATCGTAACGGCTGTAAATGTATATCAGGCGGTTTTTTTCATCACGGTCAACCTTCATTTTGTCAGGCATCAGAGGATACAGTCCTAAAACATCACCTCTGCCGTTTCGGATAATCTGTGCATAGGCATTGCCGTAGATAAGCAAGTGTGACATTAAGGTTTCTCGGAAAACAAAAGAAGTCATTTCAGGATTTGGCTGATCGTGGAGCAAAAAATAAAGCGGATGCCGTGGCACTCGCTCTTTTCCTTTATCGTTATATTTGTACAA
>DLQV01000266.1:0-855 GCA_002474415.1 Lachnospiraceae bacterium UBA7598 | reverse complement strand
GTGGCAGCTGTGCAATCGCTTCTGACAGCACACGCACACAGGCATAAACCACAATATGCTGCAGGGCTGTTCTGTCTGTGACACGTTTGCCGCTGTTCGCTCGTCCGAAAAAGTATGTGTATGACGGGCTGTCATAACTGTTTTGAGGCTTATCTCTGGATTTGAATAACCCGCTGAAAATACTCATATAAAAAATCCTCCTGTTATTTTTCATTTTTCTATTGACATTTGATAGCATTTATGCTATCATAAGAATAGAAGTAAAATCGATGGAGATTATACAATGTACGAGATTGAATTTTATGAAAAAGAAAACGGTGAATCTGACGTCTGGGATTTTCTTGAAGAATTGCGAGAAAAATCGGAAAAAAGCAAGAACGCAAGAATCCAATATAACCAGTTGATGCTTCACATTCAGCTGCTTCAAAACAATGGGACTCGGCTGCCAAACAACATTACAAAACATATTGAAGAAGATATCTGGGAGTTAAGACCTGGAAACAACAGAGTTTTTTATTTCTACTACTGCAATGATACTTTTGTGTTGCTGCATCATTTCAGAAAGAAAACACAAAAGACACCGCAGCGTGAAATTGAAAAAGCAAAATCAGAACGTGACGATTATCTATCCAGAAAGGGGTCATGATTTATGAGAACATGGAATGATTACAAAGAACACGTAAAAGCAACCAGCCCTCAGGGAAAAGCAGACATAGAAGAAATGGAAGCAATTGCAGCCATTATCTCTGCGGTCATTGAACAGCGGAATGCTTTGGGATATTCCCAGAGACAGCTTGCTGAAATGTGCCATATCCCGCAATCCTCGATTGCAAGAATTGAATCCTGCAAAACTGT
>DLQV01000020.1:1065-3466 GCA_002474415.1 Lachnospiraceae bacterium UBA7598 | reverse complement strand
GTGGCTCATTGCCACCAGCAGACTGCTGTGGCATACCGTATCCCTGCGGTGCCCCCTGTCCTGGCATTCCATAACCCGGCTGTGGTGCCTGCCCTGGTGCGCCATACCCTGGCTGTGATGTCTGACCTGGTGTTCCATAACCCGACTGCACTCCCTGTCCTGGCATTCCCGCCTGCATATCCGGCTGTGGTGTTCCATAGCCATTTGGTTGTTGATTCTGATTGTTATCCATTTTCCTCTGTCCTCCTTAATACCTCATGACATCGAACATGTTTTATGCCCGATGGAAACTCTTTAGCTCCGTATATAACACTTCGTACCAGGTGAAATGGTTGCATAAAATTTTTATTTTTTCTATTTTTTTAATTTTTGTAATTCCATCATAAGATCTGCGACTGTTTTTCCTTCGAATTTTTCTCCTTCGTAATAAACGTTTGCCACACTCGATCCATTCTGAAGTTTCAATTCCATCAGATAATATGGCACATCCGATTGTATCATGTCTGCCGGTTTCCAGTCCAGTACCTCATACGCTTCTAACCGGAACTGTACCTTGTCGATTGCACCATCTGTATCCGCGCTGTCAAACTGCTGCATGATATTGCCCTGTGCATCATACTGCGTGAGAATCACCTGTGTGATCGTCTGATAGCTAACCTGATTATCGGTATCGTTTCTCTCTTCGGAATTTGTTTTTCCCGAATTATCCGTATTGACTGCTTCGTCCGTCTGCGCTTCTGTTATTCCATTGCTGTCTACATGATTCATGCTTTCATCTGAGCTGTCCAAAATTTCGCTGTCGGCTGCCGCCGACGCATCCGCATTGTTCGATGGTGCAGTCTCTGCCGCCGCTGTCTCGTCTGCCATGTCGTCCATTTCCTCTATGCGTGCCTCCGTCGCCATTTCCTTTGTATTCGATTTCCGCATCGAGCTGATCCCGATTGGTACCGCAATGATTACGATCAGCACTGCCGCTGCCACAAGCACAAGCTGTCTGGTTCTTCCCTTTTTCTGAGCCGCTTTCTGCTTTGTTACTTCCTCTTCAAAGCCTGCATCAATCCGGCTCCACAGATCCGGCATGTCCTGCATATCCTGTGTACGAAGTGTCTGATATGCTTTTTCTTCTTCGGTTAATTTATTCTGCTGTTCCATAATCTCTCAGACACCTCCTTAATTTCCTGATTCCCTGATTGTACTGCCACGTCACTGTGCCAAGCGGCTGCCCCAGAGTCTTTGCGATCTCCCGGAATTTGAGATCCGCTACCAGCTTCAGATCCAGCACTTCCCGCTCCCGGTCGGAAAGCGTCTGCATCGCCTGCCGCATATCCTCTGCCAGTACCACATGCTCTTCAACGGTGGATGCTGTCTCCACCGTATCGCCTTCTTCTAACTTATCCTGCGGTGCATCGTCTGTCTCGTACAACAGATATTCATGTCCGCGCTTCCGCAGCAGATCGATCGCCATATTTCTTGCAATCTGGATCAGCCATGCCCGGTGTGATGTCTTCTTCTGATAGGTGCCCGCTACCCGGATCAGTTTGATGAAGAATTCCGACGTCACATCCTCCGCGTCCTCCCGGTTCTTTACGACATCGTAGACGATCGTATAGATGAGCCGCCCATACGCGTCGTAGATGGCACGGAGCATGTCTTTATTTCCTTTTGCAAGACCTTTTATGGCAGCATAAAATTCATGTTCTGTCATATAACCTGTCCCCTCATAACCCCTGCTATATATTATACGTTTCTTGTTTTATTTTTTATGGATGATTTTTGATGAAACGATTTCACCAGCCATATTCCTATGTATTATACTGAAAAAAGCGGCAAGACTGTTCATCCTGCCGCCTCATCATTTTGTCTTATAAATCTTTTCCTGTCAACAGCTTGTATGCCTGCAGATATTTGTCGATAGTCTTATCTACAATATCCTGTGGCAATGTCCAGTTATGGCCTTCGTTTGCCTTTAACCAGTCACGTGCAAACTGCTTGTCAAAGGATGGCTGGCCGTGTCCCGGCTCATAGCCCTCGGCTGGCCAGAATCTGGAGCTGTCTGGTGTCAGCATCTCATCACCAAGTACGATATTGCCGTTCTCATCCAGGCCGAACTCAAACTTTGTATCTGCAATGATGATACCACGGGAAAGTGCATACTCTGCACATTTCTTGTACAGTGCAATTGTATAATCGCGAAGCTTTGCTGCATACTCTTCTCCCTTGCCCGGGAAATATTTTTCAAGATGCGCTACGCTCTGCTCATAAGAGATATTCTCGTCATGATCGCCAATCTCTGCCTTGGTAGATGGTGTGTAAATTGGCTCAGGCAGCTTGTCGCTCTCCTTTAAGCCTTCCGGAAGCTTGATACCACAGACGGTGCCATTTTCCTTGTAGCTTGCCCAGC
>DLQV01000020.1:876-1024 GCA_002474415.1 Lachnospiraceae bacterium UBA7598 | reverse complement strand
ACAGCCACTACCTGTGATATAGCCTCTTACGATACACTCGATTGGAAGCATGTTCAGTTTCCGGCAGAGCATGCTGTTTCCATCAAACTGTGGCTGCTGGAAGAACTCTGGCATATCCTTTACATCTACGGAAATCATGTGGTTTGGA
>DLQV01000020.1:0-811 GCA_002474415.1 Lachnospiraceae bacterium UBA7598 | reverse complement strand
GAATTTTGACATCTGTGTCAGTACAGTACCCTTCTTTGTTACCTGATTGTTCAGGATTACATCAAAGCAGCTGATACGGTCTGTTGCAACCATGATCAGGCTGTCTCCGTTGTCGTAGATTTCACGAACTTTTCCTTCTTTGATCGGCTTCATGTTCTTATCTCCTTTGTCTTTTTTAATGAGTCATCTTGTTTTACATATAGTTTCTCTAAAGTTTGCACATAACTACTATTTCTACGCAGACGCGCTCTCGCTCACTTCATCACGCAGTGGTACTAAATTCGCGACGCTGAAGCCGTCGCTCATTAAGTGCCAGCGTGCTTCAATGGTCTGCTTTAGAATTAGTAGTTATGCGCAAACTTATATACATTTTATTCGTAAAACAAAATTACTCATACATACTAGCACCTTGGCGATGCTTAGGCAAGAGCATTTTTCTTATATTTCTTCTGACTTGGAGCTTTTTTTTCTTTTTTCCTTCATTGCTCCATGTCTATTTTTCGCTTAGTTTCCAAAATTGGAGCAATTTTTCTTATTCGCTTACTTTACTCCAACTCCAAAGCTAAGCAAAATTTCCGGTTTGGAGCACTTTCTCAAAATCCATCCGTTTTGCTCCAACTACAGACTTATGCCCTCTTTCCGCCTTGGTGCAATTTCTCCATATCCACCCGTTTTGCTCCAACTACAGACTTATGCTCTCTTTCCGCCTTGGTGCAACTTCTCCATATCTACCCGTTTTGCTCCAACTCCCCATGTCCATTATTGCAAAAAAGCAAAAACCCGTGGCGTCTGCCCAATGGCATTAAGTTAA
>DLQV01000298.1 GCA_002474415.1 Lachnospiraceae bacterium UBA7598 | reverse complement strand
ATCGGAACAAACAAAACCGATGAGCTGACAACGCTCTGGAAAAATCTGTTTACCGAAGTGCGCAGAGGACATATAGAACCAGATGCATTTGCGCAGGGAATGCTGCAGTTTCTTTCGGATGTGGAAAAGGTTTATCACAATCTGGTGGATGATGAGGTTCAGAAACAGATCAATGCCTGTCGGAGAATCTATCAGTTCTCCGGTGTGGAAGCATATGAGGAAGCGGTCATGGAACTGGTGCTTGGAATGCATGAAAAGATCCGTGCGCAGGGAGAAGATCATGGGGTAGGACAGAAAATGCAGCAGGCAATCGCTTATATTCAGGAAAATTATAACAAAGATTTGAACATGGCGGTGGTGTCAAACTATATTTCCATGAATTACTCCGTTTTTTCGTTTGAGTTTAAAAATTATGTGGGCGTAAATTTTGTGACGTATCTGAAAGAACTGCGGATGAAAGAAGCCAAAAAGCTGCTGGAAGAGACGGATAAAAAGGTGATTGAGATCAGTCAGATGGTGGGATATGAGAATGAAAAGCATTTTATGAAACTGTTCAAGTCCATCTGTGGAGTATCGCCGAGCGAATACCGTAAGAATATGCAGCATCAGGAATAGAAAAGGAAAAGTTATAGAAATGAACCGGACAATCACCTATCAGATTCCACAGTTGTCATTTCCTCATAAAATCAGTGGATTTTTAAAAGAAAAAGGATATTCCCAGCAGAATCTTGTGGATCTGCGTAAAAACGAACAGGCAATCTGCCTGAACGGAACGTATGTACATATGAACCATATGCTTGCAGAAGGAGATGTTCTGACCGTATGGATTCGGGAAACAGAGAATTCCGAACAGATCCGGCCGGTAAAATTGCCGTTTGTCATTGTTTATGAGGATGAGGATCTGCTTGTCATCAACAAACCGGCAGGAATGCCAATCCATCCGTCCCGCGGAAATCCGGAGAATTCTCTGGGCAATGCACTGGCATGGCATTTTAAAGAGCAGGGGATTCCGTTTGTTTTTCGCTGCATCAACCGCCTGGACCGGGATACCTCCGGGCTTACCATTGTGGCAAAGCATGCAGTCTCCGCTGCAATTTTAGGACAGATGGTGCGGGCAAAAGCCAAGCAGGGACTGAAAGCACCTGGAATTCACCGGACGTATCTTGCGATTGTGGAGGGAAAGGTTGCGCCGGTTTCCGGTGTCATTGATGCACCGATTGCCAGACAGGAGGACCGCTGTCTGCGCCGTGTTGTTGATTTTAAGCGGGGGGACCGGGCGGTGACGCATTACCGGGTTTTGTCAGAGTGGAAAAAGCGAAGCCTTGTAGAGCTGCAGTTAGAAACCGGGCGGACCCACCAGATTCGCGTGCATATGGCATATCTGGGACATCCGCTGGCAGGAGATTTCCTTTATAATCCGGCATACGGGGAGAATCAGATTGACCGTCGGGCCGATGAAAATTCCGGGGAGAGACCGATTTCTCAGGGGAAGACTTTTTCCTGTGGGAAAGGGCAATATGATATTGGCCGTCAGGCACTGCATGCATGGAAACTTTCGTTTCCGCATCCCATGACCGGACAGCCGATGAACTTTATGGCACCGTTTCCGGAAGATATGCAGCAGCTGCTGAAATCTTAAATCCGCTGCGCACAGATATCCTGCAGGCAGCAGTGCTCGCAGTGTGGTGTGGTGCGGGCCGTGCAGATCTCACGTCCGTGCAGTACAAAACGATGGCACAGATCATTGCCTTCTTCCGGAGGAATGATCTTCCACAATTCCATTTCTACTTTCTTTGGATCTTTGATGTGATCCACCAGCCCGATCCGGTTACAAAGGCGGATGCAGTGCGTGTCCGTCACGATGGCAGGTTTTCCAAATACATCTCCCATGATCAGATTGGCGCTTTTGCGGCCAACACCCGGCAATTTTAAAAGTGCATTAAAATCATCCGGTACTTTACCATCATAGACATCCCTTAACATCCGCATGCAGGCGCTGATATCTCTGGCTTTGCTTTTGCCAAGACCGCAGGGACGCACGATTTCTTCGATTTCTTCCACGGGTGCATCTGCTAGGGCATTGACATCTGGAAATTTTTCATACAATTTCGGTACGATTGTGTTTACGCGGGCATCCGTGCACTGTGCGGCCAGACGCACACTGACGAGAAGCTTCCAGGCTTCGTTGTAATCCAGACTGCAGGCGGCATCCGGGTACGCCTGTTTCAGACGTTTGATGACTTCCAGAGCCAGTTCTTTTTTATTTTCCGTATTCATACTCCCAGTCCTCTCTTTTCGTGTTTGCTTTATTTTACAATATTTTCTCCGAATAATAAATGGCAATTTATGGGTATTATTCAGACATGTTCATAAGAACGTGTTATAATTACATCAAATGATTGCGAAACTCTTTTTCAGGAATGTGTTTGGGTATTGTTTCGACCGTTTCCTGGGGCTGCCTGTCTGCAGTAAACACCGTCTGAGTGATTTTGTGTCTGCCTTAGAGGGAATTTTCGAATAAGCGCGCCCACGGTTCCATTTGCGCAGTCACAGTGTAAAATATATAAACGGTTGTATATATCAAG
>DLQV01000224.1:4969-6263 GCA_002474415.1 Lachnospiraceae bacterium UBA7598 | reverse complement strand
AGCTTTCAATATACTCCCGGTAATCCTTCTGATTCTGTTCCATCTGGTGTATCCGTTCGATCACCGATTTGTTGGATTTGCGGATCAGTTCCCGGTACTTCTGGTCTTCCAGCCGGAACGATTCCGGCATCAGTTCTCCGAGAAGATAACGCCTGTCCAGCTGATCCGTAAGCTGCTCTAATTTTCTGAAATAGCTTCTGCGTGAAAAAAACTGAAAGAAAAGCCATCCTGCCAGTATCACACCATAACACACCAGTATGACCACACATTTATCCATGGAATAACCGGTCAGCCGCAAAAAAATGACAAGCGCTGCCATGCATACCATATGTAAAAGCAGTAGCAACACTTTGTCTTTCAGATATTCTGTCAGTTTCATATGCGATAGCCCATCCCTCTTTTTGTCTCAATAAAGTCACATACGCCAATTTCTGCAAGTTTTGCGCGCAGGCGCGTGATATTTACACTGAGGGCATTATCGTCAATAAAGACCTGCTGATCCCACAGGTATTCCACCAGTTCGATTCTTGGGACGATCTCTCCCTGATGCAAAAACAGGTAATGCAGGATTTTCAGTTCATTTTTCGACAGCTCCACCTGTTGATCCTGATATTTTACGCAGCCACGGACAACATCAAGTTCCACGCCTTTACAGGTCATCTTCTCTGGTATGTCTGCTTTTTTTGCCCGTTTTAATACGGCGGCGATATGCGCCAGAAGTAACGGCGGCTGAAATGGCTTCGTGATATAAGCATCGCCGCCCTGCAGCATTCCGCTTAATTCATCCATCGAATCCGTCCTGCTTGTCAGGAAAATAATCGGAACATCCGACGTTTTCCTGACGCTTTTACAAATCTCAAATCCAGATTGCTGTGGCAGATTTACATCAAGCAGAATCAGATCCGGCTCCATTTGCATAATGTCCTCTACCACGTGATGAAACTCTGTCAGTACCGTGACCTGATACAGTGCATTTTCTAACAGCAGCTTTAATTCCTGGCGGATGGCTGCATCATCTTCTATGATTAAAATATGCATGGTTTTCTGTCATCTCCCCAAAGCTTTTCCCTTCTCTTTTTTTGCACTTACCACATTTTTGTTTTTGTTCTCCTGTTCCAGTTTTTTCTTCAGAGATTCGTGTTTTACTATCTCATTTACATGCACATCATTTAAAAATGTTACAATATCCATTGCTGATTTGATGGTTTTTTTGCTTCCGTGGTTATTCCCATCCATACGGTATGCATATGCAAGCTCTGTTTTATTCATCAGTTCCGGATCATAGGTAAAAATT
>DLQV01000224.1:0-4934 GCA_002474415.1 Lachnospiraceae bacterium UBA7598 | reverse complement strand
TAGGTAAAAATTGTTCCTATTCGCTTTGCCACCTTGATCTGTGTATTTACATCTCCGCTGATATTCGTTTTTGCAAGCTCTGCAAGTTCCCTGACTGCTTTTAACGCGGCGTTGCCTTTTTCTCTCTCATCGCTCTTCTCCGGGTAAAGGTTTACATTTGTTTGCATTGCATGTAAATATCCACCTACCATATCTCCAAAAGATTTGCCTTTCATTCTCTCTGCATGGTGCATCTGTATATAGCTTTTCTCTAACATTCCAATCGCATAAAACCCTGTTTCAACATTCTCTATTTGCAGGACTTCTTCTATTGCCTTCAAACGCTTTCTTTCTTTGTCATTTAAAATATCTTCCTTATTGTACAGCTGCGGATTTTCCTGGGCTTTTTTTGTATTTTCTATTTTTTCCCGCTTAAGTGCCTTATACGCTTTGGCGTATTTTAATGCATTTTGCATATTTTCCCGCATTTTGGTAAGACTTTTCAAATCTGGTCTTCGTGTAAATTTCTGATAATAACTCATCATATTCTCACACGCCTTGCGCACGCCCGCAAATTCTTTGCTGCCTCCCCATACATTCCTGTCGGCTTCCATTACCTGTCTGTAAATCGCCTGAACCGGCTTATTCAGCTTGCAAAATTCATTAAAGTTATCTTTATAATGCTTAAATGCTTCTTCTTGGAGTGTTTCTTGCAAAACTCCCGAAAAATAATTCGGCAGCTTATCAATTCTTTGTAAATACCCTTTCTCTGTCATGTTTGCAGTCAGCGTTTTCCATTCCTCATCCTGTACAGTTAAAATTTTATTGTTTTCAATAGCTTCTTGCATGTTTTTCAGACGAGTCACCGCAGCCTCAATTTCACCATCACTGAACTTATAATTTCTAAGTGTGGTCTTTAATACTGCAGCTGACAGATTACTCACACGTAACGCAGCCGATGCACTGATCACCTGTATATCCTTTAATTTTGGCAACACTCCACGCCCATCTTTAATATTTCCAAAAGACGCATCATTATCAATTCCCTGAATACCAACACAGCAGTTTTTCTCAAACTTGTAGACCATATTTCCAAAATGACGATCAACATTTCCACAAATAAAATCTAAAATCTGCAGATCCGCAAGCTGTTTTTTTAATGTGGCAGATGAACAATCCGGTTTCACTTTTGGATCTGCTAAAACGGAACCCATTGTTAATCCGTTTGTGTCATCTCCCTGTGCCTTTTGCATAAAGGTACCCCGTATATCTTCTTTTCCCTCCTGTTTTACTGTCATCGGTTCTGAATATGCAATTAAATTTTCCATGCCAAGCAACTGGGCAACATCCGACATCGCGCAGTTTCTCTGATCAATCTCTACCAGGCTCTCCATCTTTGCACACTGCTCCATTACACCATACTTATTTTTTATTGCATAAAGTTCTAATAAACTATCCCCTATGATCTGCGTCAGTCCGGTTCCCCTGAACATTCCCGGTGGAATTACAATCTCATCAGACCTTTGCGAATTCATTTTGGGTACAGGCTTTAAAAATTTAAGAAATCTGTCATCCGGTGACTGCTTACCTTCCAGAATATCTTCCGTAAATCCTGTATATGTCTCATCCGAAAGATTACTTACATCCACATAATTATTGCGTTTACGTTCTTTTAAATTATCTATAATTCTGTTTAGTATAAACTTTAAGACTTCTTTGTCCTTCACGATTCCCCTGGCTCTTTGGTACATCTTTTCATATACTTCATTTATTTCTGCCTTATAATCTGGTTCTTTCTCATTTGTTGCAGTAAAAAATCCCTCAATTTTCTTACCATTTTCATCAGACACTTTCATCCGAATACGGCTGCTCATATTTGCGCCTGCCTTTGCTGTATTTTGATTTTTAATATCAATAATATTTGTCCGGGCATATCGAATCACTTCCGGTAATGTCTTAATTCCATGCCTGGTTGCTGACAAAAGCACTTTGAAATCTTTTCCCATCAGCTTTTCAACATTCCCCATCATATCAGCGACTGGCTCCGCTGCTTCTCTTTTCTCCTGGTGATTCTCTGCAATGCTTTCAAGTTTGCTCTTATATTCATCTACCGCATCAATGGCTTTCTGATAACAGTGAATCATGTCCTGCTGCGTCTGTTCATCCAGTTTCGGATACTGTCCCTGCGCATCTTTGGTATACAGTCTGTCTGTTTCCTCTACCAGAAACTGAAGTGCTTCTGTCATTTTTTTACGCTTCTCTGCGACTTCCGGAAATGCCTCATCCGGATTATGAATTGCTTTTTCGAAAATTTCTCTTTGTCTCTTTACTTCGGAATTATCATCCAATTCTACATTGATATCTGCCATAATTATCTCCCTGTCTAAATCTGTTTTTCACTAAAATGGATTCTAAATAGATTGTAGCATATGGTGTAAGACAAAATAGAGACAAATCTCCTTCAACAGCTTTTATCTTCCTCCACTGTTTCCTTAATACCCGTCTTATTTTGCAGCAGAAACAGAAATAAATCATATAATCCTACCACATATGGCTCCGCATACTGTTTGTCTCACTTTTGTCTCTCTTTGGAATGTATAATAATAAAAGCAAATTACAATGTCCCGATCAGTAAAAAGGAGAATACTTATTATGCCAAATACTTTAGACTATCTGAAAGACTATGAACAGCAGCTCAGCAATGCTTCCGATCAGCAGACACAAAAACTCTATCAGTCCTTACACGAACTGAGTTCTGCACTGGGACCTTTTTTTGAGCCGAATATCTGGGGCAATTACCCGGTTCCTTCCAGAGAAGAATGTGATACTTTTGTGAGATTATACCGAAAATGCATTGATCAGGCCATGGACATAAAAAATGGACCTTCCGATCTTCCCGCATTCATTCAATTACTGACAAACGATATGGGCAGCATCCATTTTGATACCATTTTGGGTGCCACCTCACTGTATCAAATGCTTCTTGAAGCCCGGACTTCTGTCTTTGACCTTGATTCCGGCCAGTCTCTTCCGTATTCCGGTGCAGACAGAAACCGGCGGATCCTGTTTAAAAACCAAAATGAAAAACAGGGGTATTTTACGGAAAAAGATATTCATAATCCGAAACAGGACTATGAAAAAATGCTCAACCGTTTTCCCAAAAAACTCCGTCCATTTCTGGCCAAGAGTACTCAGGATAAAAATTTTTCCAACATCATAAATGATGAAAAACAGTCCCTGCAATACGCTGACCGGTTATGCACAGAAAATACCCTGAAAGAATTGTACAATTCTACCAAGATGACAGATGATAAACTGAAAGAATACATCACTGACTTCATTATGGGATGTCATAAACTTGCATACCGGACAAATACATTAACAACATCCGGTATCACCGTTGACCGCCGTCTGGATCTGCGCAACTGCGCAATGAGCACCATGGCAGCACTCTTAGGACAACCCGGTCTGATTGCCACTGCCCGACCTGTTGTTCTTACACACAACGGAAAAAAACACGATGGCGTATTTATGAAGAAAGCCTACGGTCTGAATATTTTTGAAAGAAAAATGGAAGATGATATCGCCTATAATCTTGAATGTGATCGTTTTAATTATAATCATCCGGATCTGCTGCGTTCCATTGCCAATCTCCAGATCCTCGACTATATCTGTGGCAATACCAACCGGCATCTCGGCAACATGATTTACAACATCGAAGATACGGCTCCGGGAGAAATCACCTTTACCGGCTTTACCGGTATTAACAACGATACCTCTTTCGGAACGATCACAGATGCCAGACGCTTCCTGGCCGATCCGTCAGATATGTTTGTTGTCTCCCAGAGCATGGCCGACAATATCCTGTCCCTCACCCGGGATCATCTCATGACAGCTCTGGCACCTTATGAACTGTCCCGGGAGGAAATAAATGCTGCATGGGAACGCACAAAACAGATTCAGACTGCCATTATTTCCGGTATCCGGCACTTTAAAAACCATATAGATTCCAATCCAAAGAAACTGGATGTCAAAAACAGCTGCATCCGTGTCATTCCTGATGACCAGTGGGGCAATGTAAATATTTCCGATCTGTCCAGGAATGAGAATCTTTTTGAACAAATACAACATGCCGGTGCCATTGCGCAGGATACCTATCTGTCCGGCTCGAAATTCTATCCCCAAAACGATTATTCTGTTATTGTAACAGGTCTTGGAAGTATGCTGAATTTCAGGCTTGACACAATGAACCAGCAGCTGGAAAACCTTCTGGATCAGTTCCGCCAAACTGCCCCCTCCAATGCCGCCACTGATACAAACAATGATCCCGGATCAAAAGAATATGTAGAAATGCTTACCGCATTGCGAACCGTGCTGCAAAACCAGGAACCTCTTTTATCTGCCACAGAAGTTTCTCCCGAAATCAGGCAAAAACAGCTTCTTGCATTAGAAACCTCCATAAAAGAAGCCGGACAAAAGACGAGAACCTATATTTCCCGGAAAAATCCATATACCTCTTTTGGAAAAAAACGTCTTGATCTGGCACAACAGCTTTCTGCACTTCTTGCCGCGCAGGAAGCGTTTATCAAAGAGAACCGCGAAACCCACAGCCTGAAGAATTCGGAACGGGCGATGGATTACCAGAAAAAACTAAAGTCATATACCAAGCCTTTTATTGACGAGTGTAAGCAATATGACTCTAAGGACAGAAGTGCCTGGATGCAAGAAGCACAAACGGCACAGCTCGTTCTTTCCGAGATGGGGCTGCGGCTGCCAAAAGGTCCACTTTCCAAATCCTGGAAAGATACCGCAGAACGCGCCATGGCATCCATGATCCTCTACGATATGACCATCGTTTACCGCAGAGAACACAACAACACACCGGGTCCTCTGGAAACAAGCATATTTCATACTATAAATGAGAACGCGAAAAAAATGATAAAATCAAAAGAAAA
>DLQV01000173.1 GCA_002474415.1 Lachnospiraceae bacterium UBA7598 | reverse complement strand
AGAAAAGGCGGCAGCAATGTGGCGGCAGCAATTGTAAACGCATTGTTATATCAGATCCGGCCGGTATAAAGTAAAGGAAAAAAGGAGGATCTGGTGTGAGGTACGGATTTACAACCGGCAGCTGTGCTGCCGCAGCTGCAAAGGCTGCGGCATATATGCTTCTGACGGGAAAAATAAAAAACAGTATAACGATTGAGACACCAAAAGGAATTCCATACACCGCGGAAGTGACGGATATCGTGCGCGGGGAATCTCAGGTTTCCTGCGCTGTGGTCAAGGATGGCGGCGATGATCCGGATGTGACCAGCGGAAGTAAAATCTGTGCCACGGTCACCGCGGACAACCGCGGAGATGGAGAAAAAGAACTTCTGCAGATTGACGGAGGAAAAGGTGTGGGCCGTGTGACAAGACCCGGACTGGATCAGCCCGTAGGCAATGCCGCAATCAATCATGTACCGCGGGAAATGATCACCCGGGAAGTGCAGGAAGTGTGCCGGCTCTGTGATTTTCACGGAACACTGCATATTCTGATTTCCGTGCCGGATGGGGAAGCACTTGCAGAGCGTACGTTTAATCCAAGACTGGGGATTGTCGGGGGAATCTCAATACTGGGAACGACAGGAATTGTGGAACCGATGAGCAGTCAGGCACTTAAGGAGACCATTCGTGTGGAACTCCGCCAGCAGCGTGCAGAAGGGCAGACCATTGCGGCGGTTTCACCGGGAAATTATGGACTGGATTTCATGCAGCAGACTTATGGATATGATTTAGACCGCAGTGTGAAATGCAGTAATTTTATCGGTGAGACGATCGATATGGTGGCGGAACTGGGATTTTCTGCAATGCTTCTGACCGGACATATCGGAAAACTGATTAAGGTGGCGGGAGGCATTATGAACACCCATTCCCATGAGGGAGACTGTCGGATGGAACTTTTAGCGGCAGCCGGCATCCGTGAAAATGTATCTTTAGAATGTTTAAAGAAGATTTTAGATTGTGTCACAACCGAGGAAGCACTTGCGTTTATTGATGATGAAGGTAAAAAAGAAGATGTTATGGAAGATATCATGGAAAAAATTGATTTTTATCTGAAAAAACGTGCGGCCGGTCGGTTGCAGATTGAGTGTATTGTCTATTCCAATGCCTATGGGCTGCTTGGGATGACTGGAAAAGCAGAAGAATTACTCAGGAGGTTGCTATGATTTATTTTGTCGGAGCAGGAAGCGGAGCACCGGATCTGATTACCGTGCGGGGGATGCGCCTGTTACAGAAAGCAGATGTCATTATCTATGCTGGTTCGCTGGTCAATCCACAGCTTCTCGATTATGCAAAAGAGGGCTGTGAGGTTCATAACAGCGCCAAAATGACGCTCGAAGAGGTTATTTTGGTGATGGAGCAGGCAGAAAAAAATAATTTAATCACGATTCGACTTCATACAGGAGAACCTAGTATATACGGGGCAGTGCGGGAACAGATGGACATTCTCGATCAGAAGGGGATTGCGTATGAGAGTTGTCCGGGTGTGAGTGCCTGTTTTGGTGCAGCGGCATCGCTGAATCTGGAATATACCCTTCCGGATGTGTCCCAGTCACTGATCATTACCCGGATGGCCGGAAGGACGGCGGTGCCGGAAAAGGAGAGTATTGAGAGTTTTGCCGCACACCATGCTTCAATGGCAATTTATCTGAGTACCGGAATGCTGGAGGAATTATCACGGCGCCTTGTAAATGGCGGATATGAGCCGGATACACCTGCGGCACTGGTGTACAAGGCAACCTGGCCGGACGAGGAAGCATATATCTGTACTGTGCAGGAACTGGCGGCGGTGGCAAAGAAACACAACATTACAAAAACCGCTCTGGTGCTGGTCGGAGATGTAATATCAAATCAGCATTATACGCGCTCCAGACTCTACGCGCCGGATTTTACAACTGAATTCCGCAAGGCGAAAACGCAAAAAACCGTAGAAAATGAGGGAATAATGTGTGACATCCATGCGGGAAAGGAGTTACCGGAATGATTCTGTATATGACCTGGTTTTCGGAACGTGGAAGAGAGCTTGCGGCACGAATCGCGGAACTTTCCCTTTCCATTTCGTATGGATTTTCGCAAAGCCGTTACGGTGGTCACCCTGCGGTTTCAAAGATACAGATAAGAGAAAGAGGAAACCGGTCACTTCCGGATTTTCTGGAAGAGGCTTTTGCACAGCAGTTTCCCGTGATTTTCATTGGAGCACTTGGGATTGCCGTACGAGCCATCGCACCTTTGATCCGACACAAAACCGTGGACAGTCCGGTACTGGTGCTGGATGAGGCCGGACAGTTTGTGATTCCGGTGCTGTCCGGACATCTGGGCGGTGCCAATGAACTGGCGCAGCAGATCGCAGAAGCATTACATTCCGCTGCGGTTGTGACGACGGCAACGGACGTGAATGGGCTTTTTGCTGTTGATGTGTTTGCGAGAAAAAATGGCCTGCGGGTGTGTAACCCCGAAGCGATCCGGCATGTGTCCGGAAAACTGTTACAGGGAGAAACCATTGTGATGGCGGTAGATCCGGCATGTATGTCCCCAGAGGAGGTGGCAAAATTGCAGCCGCCAAAGGAAGTAAAGCTGATTTCGTGGAAGGATGCACAGGCGGAACATGCTGTGGATGTGTGGATTACGGAAAAAGAGCCACAGGAATACCGTAAAACGCTTGTTTTAGCTCCGAAAACAGCGGTACTTGGCATGGGATGCAGAAAAAATAAAAGTTATAGAGAGATAAAACAAATGGTGGAAATGCTGATAAATAGTGAAAAAGTTAACGCAGATGATATCTATACTCTGGCATCGGTTGATGTGAAGGAAAAAGAATCCGGTCTGCAGGAAATGGCACAGCATTTGCGGGTACCGTTTGTTGTTTTTTCTGCCGGGGAGCTAAAAAAAGTGCCGGGTGATTTCACTACATCCGCGTTTGTATCCCAGACCGTGGGAGTGGATAATGTATGTGAGCGTGCTGCGGTCGCAGCCGCAGACGGAGGTGGTTTGCTGTTACATAAGCAGGCCTTGGATGGAGTGACAATTGCCGTGGCAAAACGGAAGAAAATCGTATTGCAGTTTACAGGAAAAGGAGATAGAAATGAAACATCGGATTTATGTGGTTGGTATGGGGCCGGGACAGGAAAATATGATGACGCAGGAAGCCATGCAGGTGCTAGAAGCCAGTGATGTGATCATCGGTTATACCGTATATTTGAAATTGCTTGGGGAACGGTTTCAGGGCAAAGAATTATTGTCTACACCGATGCGGCAGGAGCGGGAACGCTGTCAGATGTGTTTTGAAAAGGCAAGAGAAGGGAAAAAAGTGGCATTGATCTGTAGTGGAGATGCCGGAATTTACGGGATGGCATCCCTGATGCTGGAAATTGGAAAATTATATGATGATTGCATAATTGAAGTGATTCCTGGAATAACGGCAGCAAGCAGCGGTGCGGCAGTGCTTGGAGCTCCTCTCAACCATGATTTTTGCGTGATCAGCCTGAGTGATCTTCTTACCCCATGGGAGAGGATTAAAAAGCGACTGATTGCAGCCGCAGAAGGAGATTTTGCAATGGCAATTTATAATCCGTCCAGCCATAAACGGGCAGACTATCTGGAGCGTGCCTGCAGAATTCTGATGGAACACGGGGTGGAACCGGAACGTGCCTGTGGGTATGTGGAAAATATCGGACGCGACGATACGCATGCCGTAACACTTACCATGGCAGAACTGGTGCATACACAGGT
>DLQV01000034.1:212-7471 GCA_002474415.1 Lachnospiraceae bacterium UBA7598 | reverse complement strand
GGAAAGGGGATTTGGGCGATGAAGATCGAGATGAATAATATTAACAAAACAATAAAGGGTGTATCGCTTCTGACAGACATTAACCTGGCACTGGAATCCGGACATATCTATGGATTTGTCGGAGATAATGGCAGTGGAAAAACGGTATTGTTCAAGGTATTATTGGGACTGATGCACAAGTCTTCCGGGACAATTCTGGTAGATGGCAAGGAACAGAAGGATCTGATGCAGGATGTTGGTTTCATCATTGAGCGTCCGGAGTACATACCATATTATTCAGCAAAAAAGAATCTGGAAATTCTTGCGGCCTATCGAAAAGTTGCAGATGATCAGCGCATTCGCACGGTATTGGAGATGTTCGGCTTAGACCCGTCGGATAACAAGGCAGTGGGGAAGTATTCTCTCGGTATGAAGCAAAAGCTTGCACTTTCTATGGCATTTCTCGAAGATCCGAAAATATTGATACTGGATGAACCGCTCAGCGCGCTGGATGCAGATTCAGTGCAGGAGGCCCGCAAGCGCATTTTGGAGGAAAAGGAGCGTGGAAAGCTGATCCTTATTGCATCCCATTATCCTGAGGATATCAAATCACTGTGTGATGAGGTATATTGGATGAAGAGTGGACATATTCAGTTACAGTAAATTTTGTAATTGGCTCGTAAAAATATCTGCCATCATGTATAATAAAATACACAGGAAAAGATAATTATGTTGAAAAGGAGCCAACACTATGGGAACATATTTGAACAGCATAACTCCATATACTTTGTATAAAAGTGAGTGCTTAAGTGCGTATTTTGTGGATAAAACACTTATGCTCAGGGAACTGTTTCCGTATGTAAGTGCGGGAAATCGTCATATCTGTATCACCAGACCACGCAGATTCGGAAAGACAATTATGGCAAACATGATCAGCTCTTTTTTTCAAAAGATACCCGATTCAGGTGATGTTTTTGATGACCTTAAAATAGCACAGGTGGATGATTACAGAAAATATAAAAATCAATATAATGTTATCCGTATAGATTTTAGTAAAATGCCAAAAAACTGCAATTCTTATTTACAGTATATTGAACGTATAGAGGAACTTTTGCTTGATGATATAAAGAAAGCATATCCAGAAGCTGAAATCAATGAAGATGATGCAATCGGAGACATTCTTGAGAGTATATTTGTGCAGTACAATGGAGAAAAATTTATATTTGTTTTAGACGAATGGGATTTTATATTTCACAGAGACTTTATCAGTGAAAGTGATAAAGAAAAGTATGTAGCATTTTTAAGTAACCTTTTAAAAGACCGCCCATATGTTGTCCTTTCATATATGACTGGAATTTTACCTATCGCAAAATATTCCAGTGGATCTGAGCTTAACATGTTTGGTGAATTTACGATGGTGAATTCACCAATGTTTGGAGAGTATTTTGGATTTACCGATGATGAAGTTGATGATTTGTACAGTCGCTACATCAAAGAATGTGAAAAGCAAAAAAAAGAAAAGAGTGTGACCCGAAAGGGATTACGGGACTGGTATAATGGGTATTATACAAAATCTGGGGAGCGGGTGTATAATCCGCGTTCGGTAGTGTTTGCATTGCAGTTTAACAATCTTGCAAATTACTGGACCAGCTCAGGTCCATATGATGAGATTTATTATTATATCAGAAATAATATTTCAGATGTCAGGGACGATATTGTACTTATGATATCTAAAGAAGCTGTTAATGCTAAAATACAGGAATATGCTGCAACATCGATGAATCTTTCTACGAAAGATGAGATATATTCTGCAATGGTTGTATATGGTTTTTTGAGTTATCATAACGGAAAAGTGTGTATTCCAAACAGAGAGCTTATGGAGAAATTTGATGAGCTTCTTATGAAAAATGAGTCTTTGGGATATGTATACAGACTGGCGAAAGAATCTGAAAAAATGCTTAGGGCAACATTAGCAGGGGATACTCAGGCGATGGAAAAAATACTTGAATTTGTCCATAACACAGAAGTCCCATTACTGTCATATAATCATGAGACGGAGTTAGCTGCGATAGTTAATCTGGTTTATTTAGCAGCCAGAGATAACTATCGTGTTGAGAGAGAAGATAAAGCGGGGATAGGGTTTGTGGATTTTATTTTCTATCCGTATGATAAAACTGCTGATTGTATTATTCTGGAATTAAAGGTCGACCATACACCGGATGAGGCTATTGCACAAATAAAAGATAAAAAGTATGCACTCAGGTTTGCGCCAAAGATTGCCGGGAACAGAGAGTATACAGGAAGAATACTGGCAGTTGGTATTGGTTATTGGAAGGAGAGTAAGGAACATAGCTGTAAGGTGGAAGAATTAAATCAGGAAGAGTAATGAATGACGAAAAACAGCTTTATGGAACGGTACAAATGCCAGATAAAAGAATAAGAAATGGCATATTTTTGTAGTATAAAAAAGGTACGGGAGTGTACTTGTGTTTCCAATCGTTTTCTGCTACAGTAGGCTTAAACAGAACAGGTAATTAGCAAAGGAGCTTTCTCGGATAAGAGGAAGCTCTTCTTTTATATAACGAAAGAAAGAGACGAAAAGGAGGCGAATCTATGGATGCAGAAATGATCATACTCTGCGACGGTGTGGTAATTCCGCAGAGCAAAAAAGAAATTGACGGGGGTGTTGCAATTGCAGGAGGACATATCCTGCGGATCGGGGCACGTGCGGAGTTATCGGATTATCTGGGAGTGGATACAGAGGTTGTGGAATACCATAATTCCACCCTGTTTACATTTGACCGTACAAATACAGCGGAGGATGCCAATATAGCAGTTGTGGCGGGCAACATGAAGCACCATGGACATGGAGATCTGAAAAAGATTGTGGGTCTTCGTTTTCTGATGTATCACGGAGATGTGGTAATTCAGAAGGAATTATGAAAAGTATAAACATTAAGTGAAATATCGGCCGGAAACCTTGACGCAGGGCATTTCCCGCCTTACAGTTGTATATATATCACGAAGTGTAGGGAGGAAGAGACCTTGGGTAAGGTAATTGGGATTGATTTAGGAACGACAAACAGCTGTGTCGCTGTTTTGGAAAATGATCAGCCGGTTGTGATCACAAACGCGGAAGGCTCGCGGACCACACCATCGGTTGTGGCATTTACCAAAAATGGAGAGCGTCTGGTGGGAGATGCTGCCAGACGACAGGCAGCTGTCAATGTAGACCGGACATTTTTCTCCATTAAACGTGAGATGGGAAGCAATTTCCGGGCAAAAATAGATGGAAAACAGTATACGCCGCAGGAGATTTCCGCGATGATCCTGCGCAAACTCAAAAAAGATGCGGAGGAATATCTGGGGGAAACGGTTTCGGATGCGGTGATTACCGTACCGGCATATTTCAGTGATTCCCAGCGACAGGCGACGAAGGATGCCGGAAAGATTGCCGGATTAAATGTTCTTAGGATTATCAACGAGCCGACATCTGCGGCACTGGCATACGGACTTGATCACGGAGAGCCACAGAAAATTCTGGTGTATGATCTCGGTGGCGGCACTTTTGACGTATCGGTTATTGAAATCGGGGACAACCTCATCGAAGTACTTGCCACCGCGGGAGACAATCACCTCGGCGGGGATGATTTCGATGCGCGCATCACGGAGTATCTGGTATCGGAATTCCAGCGCACGGAGCGTGTGGATCTGCGGAAAGATGCGACGGCCATGCAGCGTGTGCGTGAGGAGGCGGAAAAGGCAAAAAAGGTATTGTCCTCCTCTTCCACAACGAGCATCAACCTGCCGTTTATTGCGACCGTAAAGGGTGAGCCAAAGCACATGGAAATGACACTGACGCGTGCAAAATTTGAGGAACTGACGATGGATCTCATTGAGCGCACGGCAGGTCCGGTGCAGCAGGCACTTTCGGATGCGGGAATTACAGCAGCGGATCTGGGCATGGTACTTCTGGTAGGCGGGTCTACCCGTGTACCGGCGGTGTTCGAGGAAGTGCGCAGGCTGACAGGAAAAGAACCTTCACGGAATCTGAATCCGGATGAGTGTGTGGCACTGGGAGCGGCTGTGCAGGGCGGAAAACTTGGCGGTGCGCTGATGGCCGGATCACAGGCGGCAGAGATTATTCTGATGGATGTCACACCGCTTTCACTTTCCATTGAGACAGTGGGAGGTATTTCGACGAAGCTGATCGATCGAAATACCACGATTCCGACACGGTTCAGTAAAGTGTTTACAACTGCCGGGAATTTTCAGACATCTGTGGATATCAAAGTACTGCAGGGCGAGCGTCAGTTTGCAAAAGACAACAAGCTGTTGGGACGGTTCCAGCTGCGGGGCATTAAACCGGCGCCGGCGGGTGTGCCGCAGATAGAGGTAACGTTTGATATTGATGCGAACGGTATTGTACAGGTTTCCGCGAAAGACCTTGGAACCGGACGGCATCAGGAGATCACGATCACGGCAAGTTCCAATTTGTCGGATGCAGAGATTGACCGCGCGATAAGAGAAGCCGCGGAATATGAAGCAACAGACGGACAGAGAAAGGCTTATATCGACGCGCGAAGCGAGGCCGACACTCTGATTCGTCAGGTGGAAGCTGCATATAAAGAAAAGAAGAAGACCATCGATAGTGGTGCGCGTCATCAGATCAAGAGCAGCCTTTCTTATGTAAAGAAGCTGGTCGGCCGTACCAAACCGGGAAATGTAACAGAAGAACAGGCAGCAGAATTGCAGAGAGCAACGACGGAGCTACGTAATGCTGCGGGTATACTTGGAATATAAATCAGGATTTAAAAATGGGGTTACCATCAGGCAACCCCGTTTTTCATATTTACAGGATGCGTTTTCCATCCGCAAATTCCATTTTGATTTCATTTGACATGGTTTTCCACTGGAAACGTCTATCTTCCATGATCATGTAGCCGTGCCAGCTTCCCTCTTTTGGAATAGCAACAGATCCGGGATTCATGTAAGTGTAAGTGTCATGTGGGATGCATGCCGGGACGTGGGTATGTCCGTGCAGCAGAATGTCCCCGCGATGCAGTGGAGGCAGGTTCTGTTCATTATAAGTATGGCCGTGGGTGGCATAAATCAGCGTATCACCGTCTGCAATGGCGCAGTAATCTGCCATAATGGGAAAATTCAGTACCATCTGGTCGACTTCGGCATCGCAGTTGCCCCGGACACAGAGAATATGTTGTTTTTTGGCGTTGAGCAGTTCAATCACCTGTTTTGGATCATATTCTTCCGGCAGATCATTGCGCGGACCGTGGTATAAAAGATCACCAAGGAGCAGCAGACGGTCGGCCTGTTCCCGGTTGTATGCATTTAACAGCTGTCTGCAGTAGTATGCAGAGCCGTGGATATCAGATGCTATCATCCATTTCATGTTTATCAATGTTCATCCCATCCGGTCTGACTGGATGGGATGTTTCCTTTCTCCCGGATACGGCCGGGGTATTCACCTTATTGTTTTATAATGGATTATAATGAACATTTTCTTCTGGCTCAATACCTTTTTGAAAAAGGTTTCTTAATTTTTTATAAACATATTATGTTAACTTGTGATTTATAGTGAGATGTAGTAAAATAAAAATCTGTTTTGGGGNNTCTAAAATTTTTTTCAGTTCTGCCTGTGCGTTTTCTTTCAGGCTCGACGGGTAACCGATGTGAATGCCATATAAAATCGTGTCTTCGGTCCGGTAAGCATCTATGGAATCATTGAAATCGGATAGACTGGAAAAGACGGGATCGCTTAAGATGCCGGTTTTTGCAAGCAGTGTCTGAAACTCTGTGGCAGAACTGCGGAAGTAGTTGCAGGTGCCAAGAAATTCTTTTTCTCCCTGTTCTTTTGTGTAGGTAAAATCCGTTGTTTTTCCATCCAATGTGTAGGAAAACGTTACACTTCCCAGATTTTTGGTGCAGGCAAGAAGAACCATGGCGTAGTTTTTCATGGTTTTTTCCACCGTGGTCTGCTGTTTTTTGGTAAATGAATCATCCAGATACATGGTCCAGCCGTAAGGGGTTTCCGTGGTCTGCAGTTCATGCTTTGCAATCGTAAACACATTAGAGATGCCAAGTGCCGCAAGTGTTTTTTCATTGGCAGACATATCACCGATGTATGGATGGATCGTGGCATAAATCTGTGCCGCTTTCGGCAGAATAGAGGTGCCGTCCTCCCATGCAATCTGATCGTTCACATATACTTTTTTTACGGCATGGGTTTCTGTCTTTTTATCGGAAAATGTATTGTGCCCGGCTGCCGATATACGGTTGGTTCTGACATTGATTGTGACGGTTTCCGGGTGATCCGGATCACAGGAGTAGTCGATTCCGGCAACACCAAGTGTCTGATCGGTTAAAGATCCTTTGATCTGAATGGTTTTGTTGTCTTTTACGGTAACCGCATAGTCGATCAGTGCGGTATTTTTCAACGGTGCAGGGTAGAAATACGTCCGATATCCCCAGATGCTGCCGAGCAACAGTGTCACGATCAGGATGGCGGCAAGAATACGGCGCTTGTTCCTTTTGTTGCTCTTTTTTAGAAAGTCGATAGTTGAAGCATCCGTTGCCGTTTCTGCGGGCACGGGTTCCGGAGTCTGCATATCGGAAAGTATCCGGTGACAGTCGGCACACTCCCGGATATGTGTTTCAATCGCCGTATTTGTGACGTCACTCGTCAGGTGATCGACATAGCTTGGCAGCAGATCCTGTACGATCTCACAGGTCAAATCATTTTTCATGTTTGTTCAGCTCCTTTCGCAGGCGCTCCTTGCCGCGATAAAACATCACGCGCGCCCAGTTTTCACTCTGTCCCATAATTTGTCCGATTTCCCGGAACGAGAGATTCCCAAATACCCGCAGATAGATCACTTCCCGGTAGGGTTCCTGGAACTGGTGCAGGCATTGCAGCAATTCCATTTTTCCGGCGGAGGAAAGCGCCTCATGCTCTGCAGACGGTGTGTGCGGAAGTTCCGCTTCGGTGTCTGTCAGATCCTCGTGCAGTGGGTGCTTTCGCAGATAGGACAGATATTGATTTTTGGCAATGGCACAAAGCCATGTGGTGATCTTGCAGCTTCCGTCATAGCGGTGGATACTGCTGACAGCCTGGCAGAAAGTCTCCTGTGCCAGTTCTTCCGCAACATCCGGCTGGTGCGTCAGTGACATCAGATACTGATACACCATGCGAAAATGCTGACGGTAGACTGCGTCCATATCCTGCATGTGCGGCCTCCTTTTTCCTGGAATTTATATGGGTT
>DLQV01000034.1:0-180 GCA_002474415.1 Lachnospiraceae bacterium UBA7598 | reverse complement strand
AAAAATACGGTGTTTCGTTACAGCCTTTTTCAATTTTTGCATATTTTTTGTATATTTATATAATGTAACATAAATGCAGGATCTTTTACATGACAATGAACTATGAAAACAATGGTTCTTTTTGCTAAAATGATATAATTTTCAGAATAATTTAGAAAATTCACAAAATCTTCACAAAAA
>DLQV01000115.1:23820-33097 GCA_002474415.1 Lachnospiraceae bacterium UBA7598 | reverse complement strand
TCGGACGCGATGATTCGCATGCCGTAACACTTACCATGGCGGAACTGGTGCATACACAGGTGAACATGTTTACCACGGTATTTATCGGGAATTCCCAGACGGAAATTATCGACGGAAAGCTTGTGACACCGAGAGGATACCATATATAACAGCAGGAAACGGGGAAGAGGAATAAGATGGCAGAGAAAGTGTTAATTTATGCGGGAACAACGGAAGGTCGTCTTCTCGCACAGGAACTTTCACGGGCACATATTGCCTGTGATGTGCATGTAGCAACCGAATACGGTCAGATGGTCATGCCGGAACTTGCCGGGGTGAAGGTCTGTGTGGGAAGACTGGACGTAGAGGAAATGCGTGCTCTGCTGAAAAAAAACGGACAGAAAAACTACGCGGCAGTTGTGGATGCCACACATCCGTTTGCCACAGAAGTGTCTGCCAATATCCGGGAGAGTACAAAAGGAAGTGGGATTCCATATCTGCGGCTTCTGCGGCGGATGGACGATGGAATCTGCAGCATACAGGAAAACGAAGGCATGAAAGAGCGCGCAGGAACCGTGCATGTGTTTGCCAATTATGAAAGCTGTGTCCAGGCACTTACGGACACATCCGGAAACATTCTTCTGACAACCGGAAGCAAAGAGCTGGCGGTATTTGCACCCCTCAAAGAGCGTTTGTTTGTGCGTGTACTTCCTGGAATGGAGAGTATCGGGCTCTGCGAAAAGGCGGGCATCCGCGGAAAACAGATTCTTGCGATGCAGGGACCGTTTTCCGAGGAAATGAATCTGGCAATGATCCATCAGTTTTCGATCCGCTATCTGGTTACAAAAGCCAGCGGTGCGCACAGCGGATTTCAGGAAAAACTTGCGGCAGCGCAGAAGGCAGGGATTACGGCGTGCGTGATCGGGAAACAGGAACAGGAGCAGGGAATGTCTTATGCACAGGTAATTGAAACCCTTTCCCGTCTGCTTGGACATACGATTTCCGGTCGTCCGGAGGTGGAAATTTCCCTGATTGGCATCGGTATGAGTGCGGCGACATTGACACAGGAAGCAAAAAGAGCGCTGGAAGAGTCGGATGTGGTTTTTGGGGCAAAACGGATGCTCGAAGTGGTGGAAAACAGTAAGGAAACCTATCCTTTTTATCTCGCAAAAGATATTTTACCGGTTTTAAGACAAAAGGAATCCCAAATGGAAGGCCAGAAGCTGAAAGTCTCCATATTATTTTCTGGAGATACTGGATTTTACAGTGGAGCAGAAAAAATAAAAACAGAATTAAATAAAAATAATTACAAAAAAATTCGTATTTTTCCAGGAATTTCGTCCGTTTCCTACCTCTCTGCGGCAACAGGAATTGCCTGGCAGGATGCAAAAATTTTAAGTATTCATGGGAAAAAAGATACCGCGGAGACCAGAGCGCTCGTTCTCGATGCGATCCGGCATTTTTCCAAAACATTTTTGCTGGTTTCCGGAGTGGAGGATGTCCGGCGAATTGGATGCTGGATAGAAGAAGAAAAATTGACGCAAACCCGCATGATTGCTGGATTTCAGCTTTCTTATGATGGAGAAAAAATCCGCGAATTATCGTGTAAAGAGGCAAAAAATACAAAAGAAGAGGGCCTGTATACCCTGTTATTATGCAATGAAAATGTGCAAAAAAGACGTCTTGTTCCAGGGATGTCCGACGAATCATTTTTGCGTGTCGTGGAAGGGGAAAAAACGGTTCCAATGACCAAGGAAGAAGTGCGTGCACTTTCATTATGCAAACTTGGCCTGACAGAAGATGCTGTGGTATACGATGTGGGGAGTGGTACCGGATCGATTGCAGTGGAGTGTGCAAAATGCAGTCCGGGGATTCGCGTGTACGCCATTGAACAAAAAGCCGCAGCACAGCAGCTTCTGCGCCGGAATCTGGAAAAATTTCATCTGGCAAATGTGATTCCGGTGGATGGGAAAGCACCGGAAATATTGGAACCACTGGAACCTCCGACACATGTATTTATTGGGGGAAGCAGTGGACGCCTTGCGGATATTCTGCATGTCATCTGGGAGAAGAATCCACGGACACGTGTGGTTGTCAATGCCATAAGCCTTGAAACCGTGGCACAGATTACAGAATTTGCTGCCGGGCAGATGCAGACAGAAATCATACAGGTGCAGGTCAGCAGAGCAAAAACCGTGGGAACCTATCATCTGATGCAGGCAGAGAATCCTGTATATATTTGTGTGCTGACGATGGCATAATGAGGAGAGAACTATGTTACACAGTGGAATGGTACTGGCAGCGCCGCAAAGTGGCAGTGGAAAAACGACAATCACCTGTGCGCTGCTGGCAGCAATGAAAAACAGAAAACTTGCGGTTCGTGCGTTCAAAAGCGGACCGGACTATATTGATCCCATGTTTCACCGCCAGGTGATTGGTGTACCGTCGCGCAATCTGGATACGTTTTTTTCAGGGGCAGATCAGATCCGGGAACTGTATGGATATGACCGGGAGAGTTTCTCTTATTCGGTGATTGAGGGAGCCATGGGATTATACGATGGCCTTGGGGGCACACAAAAAGAGGGTTCCGCCTATCATCTGGCGCAGACTCTGGATCTGCCGGTCGTACTTGTGCTGGATGCCCGTGGGATGGGGCGTACGATGGTTGCACTTCTGGCAGGTATGTTACAGTATGACAGGGATCACCGGATCATCGGTGTGATATTGAACCGGACATCGGAGGGATTCTGCCGGACAATGACGCCGGTGATTGAGGAAGAACTGGGACTTCCGGTGCTGGGATGCTTTCCGGTACAGAAAAATCTGCATCTGGAGAGCCGGCATCTGGGGCTGAAAATGCCACAGGAAATGGAAGGGCTGCGTCAGCAGGTCAATCAGGCTGCGGAAAAACTCGAAGAAACCGCAGATCTGGAGCGGATGCTGCAGCTGTTGCAAAGCTGGGCACTTTTGCATGCGTTTCGGGATAGGGAAACGAAATTGCGCAAATTACCGGAACCGGGAAACGAAAAAGAGATTTTGCAGAAAAGGAAAAAACAGCAGGAGGAATGTCCGGTTATCGCAGTTGCAAAAGATGAGGCATTTTGTTTTTATTATGAGGATAACCTGCGTCTTCTGGAAGAGTATGGTGGAAAACTTGTCTGGTTTTCACCGCTTGCACAGGAAAAGATTCCAGAGGAAGCGGATGCGCTTCTTCTGGGAGGTGGCTATCCGGAGCTGTGTGCCCGGCAGCTTTCGGAAAATGTCTCCATGCGCAATTCTGTTCGGGAGGCAATTGAAAATGGTATGCCGTCCGTGGCAGAGTGCGGCGGATTTATGTATCTGCATGAATCCATGACAGATGAAAAAGGAGAAAACTGGCCGATGGCAGGGGTCATAACGGGCAGCTGTCATAACCGGGGAAAACTTGTACGTTTTGGCTATGTGAATGTGACGGAACAGACGTCTTATTTTCTGGCGGGAAAACCTGTACGTGCACATGAATTTCATTACTATGACAGTGATAACAATGGAGAAAGCTGCGTGGCGGTCAAACCGGTAAGCGGAACATCCTGGACATGTATCCACGAGGACGACAGAAACTGGTGGGGTTATCCACATTTGTATTATCCGTCCAATCCGGCATTTGTGGAACACTTTGTACAGGCAGCACGCTTATATCACAGAGAGAGGAATGCAAAATAACATGAAAAAAGCAATTTTAATTGTGAGTTTTGGAACAACCTATCCGGATACCCGGCAGAAGAATATTGCTGCTATCACGCGGCAGGTCCGGGCGTTGTATCCGGATACAGTGGTGGAGGAAGCTGTTTCGAGTACGATTGTGCGTAATGCAATGAAAAAGCGTGAGCATATAGAGGCAAAAAGTCCGGCGAAAGCTCTCGAAGGCCTGAAAAACCAAGGAGTGACGCATGTAGCGGTATTTCCCACCCATGTGATTGATGGAATTGAAAATCACAGACTCAAGGAAGCAGTACAAAAATATGCCGGTGCTTTTGAACAGATTGCGGTTGCCGATGCGCTTTTGACAAAACCGCAGGATTATGAGGATGTGGCAAAAGCACTGTGGGAGTCGCTAAAGGAAGAGGTGGGAGATTTCCCGTTGATTTTGATGGGGCATGGAACCGAACATGTGGCAGATGCCAGTTATGCGATGATGGAACAGTCGCTGCGTGCTTATGCAAAGCATGAAATCTATATTGCAACAGTGGAAGGCAGTATTACCATTGAAGATGTGATTGCACGGATGAAGTCCGGGCAGCAGAGCAGACAGAACGGGAAAGTGCTTCTTACACCGTTTATGTTGGTGGCGGGAGACCATGCAAACAATGATATGGCAGGCGGCATGCAGGATGGGGAGTATCCGGATGCAGATTCCTTTGCCGGAAAATTGCAGGCGGCCGGATACCGGCCGGAATGTATACTTCGTGGAATTGGAGAGTATCCGGCTGTTCGGGAAGTATATCTGGCTCATTTGCGACAGGTAACACAAAAATTATTTTGTGATTTAACAACAGAAAACCGTCCGGGTATCCTTTATGGAATCGGTGTGGGACCAGGAGATCCGAAACTTATGACCTTACAGGCACTGGAAACGATTCGCAGCTGTGATCTCATTGTGCTTCCGGCGGTGTCAAAAGAGGAATGTTATGCGTATCGGATCGTGGAGCAGGTTTGTCCGGAAATTGCAGATATGCCGCTTCTTTGTATGCCATTTCCGATGATCAGAGATGCGCAGAAATTGGAACTGGCACACAAACGGATTTATGATGCCATGGAAGATTATCTCCGGCGGGGACAAAAGGTGGGATTGCTCACGATTGGGGATCCGGGAGTATATTCTACTTATATGTATATGCACAGACGTGCGAAAGAGGCGGGCTGGCAGACAAAGATCATAAGCGGGGTTCCCTCTTTTTGTGCGGTTGCGGCGAGACTTGGAATTTCTCTGGGAGAAAAAAACGAGGAGATTCATATCATCCCGGCGGCATATGCAGTGCGTGATTCCCTCAGGTTTCATGGAACCCGTATCTATATGAAATCTGGAAAGAAACTCGAAGAGTTATTACAGGAGCTGCGGAAAGCAATGCCGGATGAAGAAAGCGGGAGACAGCCGGAAATTTACGGAATATCCAACTGTGGAATGGAAAATGAACAGGTGTATTATGGGCTGGATGAGCTGGAACAGGCAAAAGGATATCTGACGACTGTGATTGTAAAGGAAGGAATATGATATGTGGAAGATCAAACACATTTTTGACGGAGAGTATGGGTGTGAGGAACTGACAGAAGGACAGCAGCCGAAGGTGTTGGTGACTCTGATTAATGAAAAAGAAGAAGAAACCTGTTTTACCGTGGAGGACAGCTGGCTGACTGAACACGGATTAAATGAGGGTGATATTTGGCCGGAAAACTGCAATAAGATTATGGATATTATAAAGAATGATCTTTGAAATGAGATTATGATGAAACATAAGAAAGACGGATTTGTTTAAAACAAATCCGTCTGCTTTGGGTTTATAAAGAAATATCAATATGCATATTCTGTGTGCTGATCAGGGACATAATGTTATCCTGTACAGCCGAATTCATCTTGCGGGAAAGTTTTACAAGCTTTTGCGGATATTCCTGATCGGAAGAAAGCAGCTTTCGCGCTTTGGAATTATTGGCAGCTTTTAAAAGATCTGTGTTGAGATCCAAAGTACCATCGCTGTTTATCGTGATGCCAAGATCCTCCAGTTCGTCTGCGTGTTTTTTGCTCAGGTTGTTGAGCTGCTTGACATAGCGTTTGGTTTCGTAGTCGGAACTGGATTTCCCAGAGGTGATAGTGTTGTTGTAAGTATCGACGAAGGCTTCTATGGCTGCACGCGATGTGTCACTGAGATCACTGTCTTTTTCATCTTTGTCAGAGCCATAATCGCTTTTGGAAAGTCGCTTGGCAGCACGGCTTAAGGCACGGCTGTCTTCGTATGAGAGTTCCACGTTGCTGAATGCAGAACGGTTGGAACTTTTTGATGCTTTCTGATTATTTGTATAGAAGTTTCTTAAAAAATAATTTGTGGATAAAGATACACCAGAAGAAACTTTTGTGGCCATAATAAACATCCTTTCTTATCTTAAAAAGGTTAAAATTTCTATATTTCTACTGTTTACATCGGCACTTGTTCTTTACTTCTTAACCCAAACAAGGTAAAATATTTTTATATAAACAGGAACAGAGTCGATAAATTCAGGAGGCAATTACAGTTATGGAACGAAAAGCATTTGGAAAGCTTGCAGATGGAGAAGAGGCAACGCTTTATACTATTTCCAATACGAAGGGGATGTATGCACAGATTACAGATTTTGGGGCATCCATTGTATCACTTGTGGTAAAAGATAAGGACGGAAAAAATACAGATGTGGTCCTTGGTTATGAAAATGCAGAGACTTATCAGAAGCAGACGGCCAGTTTTGGAGCAGTTGTCGGAAGAAACTGCAATCGTATTGCAAATGCACAAATTGTGATCGATGGAGTTACCTATCAACTTGAGAAAAACGATAATGAAAATAACCTGCACAGTGGTTCACAGGCGACTTCCAGACGTCTGTGGGATGTTGAGGAACAGACGGCAGATAAAATTACATTTGTAATTGAGGATGCAGAAGGTCAGCAGGGATATCCGGGAAATGCTGTTATGAAAGTAACGTATGAAGTGACGGAAGCGAACGAACTTTCCATTACATATCATGCAACAGCGGATAAGACAACGATTTTTAACATGACAAATCATGCATATTTCAATCTGAATGGTGCCGGAAGCGGCAGTGCCATGGAACAGATTCTGCAGATCCGCGCGTCTCATTACACACCGGTAATTGATGCAAAATCCATTCCGACCGGTGAGATTGCTTCGGTAGAAGGAACACCATTTGATTTCCGGGAAGCAAAGCCGATGGGCAGAGATATTGAGCAGGAAAACGATCAGCTTTCTTACGGTCATGGATACGATCATAATTTTGTCCTGGATAAGGAGCGGGCCGGACTTGAAAAGATTGCCACCGCATACAGTACAAAGAGTGGCATAAAGATGGATGTAATTACAGATTGTATCGGGATGCAGCTTTACACGGCGAATTTTATTCAGGGACAGAAAGTGCAGGGCGGAGCAGTATGCAAAGATCGGGATGCTTTTTGTCTGGAAACACAGTATTTTCCAAATTCCATCAATGAGCCAAATTTTACAACACCATTGACAGAAGCCGGAAAATCATATGATACAAAAACGGTCTATGCATTTTCGATTGCATAGATATAAATACAGGATGTAAAGGGGAAGAGGATGTTAGAAAAGGCAGCCTCTTTTTCTTTTGGAATCAGAATAGGGTAGGAGGATAAAATGAAAATCGTATTTTTGGATGCAAAAACAATTGGAGATGATATTGATCTGTCTGCATTTGAAAAACTGGGAGAGGTGGTAACATATAATTTTTCCACTACAGAAGAAGCTTTGGAACGGACCGTGGATGCAGACGTGATCGTGTTAAACAAAGTGGAGATTAATGAGCATTCGATTGGAAAAGCAAAAAACCTGAAACTTGTCTGTGTGACGGCAACGGGAACAAACAATCTGGATAAGGAATATTTAAAAAGCCGTGGCATAGAGTGGCGCAACGTCGCAGGATACTCCACAGAAAGCGTAGCCCAGCATACGTTTGCCATGCTGTTTTATCTTTGGGAAAAGCTTGCGTATTATGATCAGTATGTCAAATCGGAGAAATATGTGGGAGATGTTATGTTTACCCATTTTGAGAAACGGTTCCATGAGCTGAGAGGAAAAACCTGGGGAATCATTGGTCTTGGAAATATCGGGAGACGTGTGGCAGATATTGCAAAAGCATTCGGGTGCAGGGTGGTCTATTATTCCACATCAGGGAAAAACTCACAGCAGGGATATGAACGTGTATCATTTGTCGAATTGCTCGAACGGGCAGACATTGTTTCCGTACATGCCCCGCTTGATGAAAATACGCGGGGACTCATGAATCGGGACGCTTTTCGGGAAATGAAATCATCTGCGGTTTTTTTGAATCTTGGACGAGGACCGATTGTTGTGGAACAGGATCTGGCGGATGCGCTTGAGGCCGGAGAAATCGCGGGTGCGGGGCTGGATGTCCTTTCCGCAGAACCAATGCGGAAGGATAATCCGCTTCGCAAAATCAAAGACAGCGAAAAGCTGATTATCACTCCTCATATTGGCTGGGCAAGCGTGGAAGCACGCACGCGTTTGATGGAAATTATCTGTCAGCAGATTGCGGATTTCCAAAATCAGATTATATTATAATCATATGTCTCTTATATAATAGGAAGAAACTCTTTTATTCATCACAAGGCAGACCACTCAGAAACGAAAGATTACCGTACGCGGATAGAAAGCGTGCGGTTTCTTTTTGCGGAAAACCAGAGTGCTGCAGATGCGCGTATTGGACCAGACGTTGATGATAAATTTTTTCAGCCTGATCATAAAGCTCTGGAAAAGAAGCCGTGGAAGATTTCTTTGTCCATGGATGAATCCAGACGCGGTGGTGCAGATTCATCGGATCTTTTATAAAACGATAATAATCGCTGGCAACCATCGGTGATAAAAAAGCACGTCCAAGGAAAATTTTCTCGATGAGACGGGATAAGACTTTCTTTTGTCCGCTTGGATCATTCAGTAAATGGGTTCCAAGTTTCATCCAGAATGGTGCACCGCTCAGGAAAAGTTCACTTACGGAAATATCCGGATAGGTGTTCCGGTATGCGTAACACAGCATTCGCACAATGACTTTCCGCTGGAGCGTCGTCAGACGAATCGTTGCGTTCTGATGAAACTGGGAAGGATACAGATGCTTTTTCTCATATAAAAGTTCGGAATCGAGTTCCGTTTCGAAATAAGCATGTTGACCAAAATATTCCGTATTGGAAGGTGGGGTCTGGGCATTATAGCCTGTAAATGCATATACATAGGGATGAATCGTACAATCCAGTGTGTAATGGCCCATAAATCCACAGATGTAAGCGTCTGCAATAGAGAGGGAATGTTTTTTTCCTGCAAAAAGTTTGCGGCTTTGCAGCAGATTGGCAAAGAACTGGCCAGTATCCTTGCGATGTGCCAGATCTCCAATATTTTTTCGATGCATCAGGTAAGAGGGAAGATAGTAAAAAAACAGATCAGGTCCCTGCAGACCAAGTGCATATGCGCTGTGATCGCGTCGGATCATATTGTGCATGGATGTGGAGGTCAGACGTCTGCATGCG
>DLQV01000115.1:23388-23784 GCA_002474415.1 Lachnospiraceae bacterium UBA7598 | reverse complement strand
CGTCTGCATGCGTCTACGCCAAATAGATAGTGGGTGGTAAAACCCGGCATACAATCACTCCAATCTTCAGTAAAAATCAATTTTTTAAAGAAACAACAGCATTATAGTATATTTTATTGCTTCGGTCAATTTTCAGCAGATGTAAATATTTTATGTTGACTTTACATAAGATAGTGATATAATATCACGTAGTATTTAAAACTACGTTTTGAATATCAGATGAAAAATATATCGAAAAATCCACAAATCATGTTTTTTTAGACATTTTAAGAAGATTGTATATTGCAAACATACATGGTTTTATGATTGAATATGTTCATTCGGTGGAAAAACAACTATACTTCCAATGGATGAAATATCTTATGATTTATTTACACAAGAAAGAAAACGGAGGAG
>DLQV01000115.1:14082-23367 GCA_002474415.1 Lachnospiraceae bacterium UBA7598 | reverse complement strand
AAAATGGCAAGTTTAAAAGATGCGGCAGAAAGACAGGCGTTTTCGCTCGCTATCGATGCTACGTTAAAGAGTCTGAATAAGGACAGAGAGAAAGGATTGCTCAATATTGTAAATCTTGCGCAGAAATTTATGGGAAATAATTTCCGCTCTGAGGCATATGAAGGCGCAAAGAAAATGATTCAGAATCCGGACAGCAAGTGGATGCGTTATGTAAATCGTCTTCTGGATGAGACAGATCCGCATGTTGCCAAGATGACAGCACTGAATCTTGGATATCAGGCAGCTTTTGCAGGAACCAAGAAGATTCGTAAAATGAGAGAAATTGAGAACTGCAATATTCCTTGGTTGATTCTTATGGACCCAACCAGTGCATGTAACCTTCATTGTACAGGATGCTGGGCAGCAGAGTATGGACATAAATTAAATCTGACATTTGATGAGTTAGACAGTATTGTTACACAGGGTAAGGAACTTGGTGTGTACTTCTATATGATGACCGGTGGAGAACCGCTGGTACGTAAGGCTGATATTATCCGTCTGTGTGAGAAACACAATGACTGTGCATTCCATTGCTACACAAACGGAACACTTGTAGATGAGAAGCTTTGCGAGGATATGAAGCGTGTAGGAAATCTTTCCCTTTCCATTTCCCTTGAGGGATTTGAAGATGCCAACGATTTCCGACGTGGAGAAGGTGTATACAATAAAGTCCTTCACGCAATGGATCTGTTACATGAGAACGGACTGATCTTTGGAAACAGTGTATGTTATACAAGCAAGAATATGGATGCGGTTACCAGTGATGAGTTCTTTGATCTTCTGATCGAGCATGGAAGCCGTTTCGCATGGTATTTCCATCTGATGCCGGTAGGAATGAAGGCTTCACCGGAACTGATGCCGACCAAGGAGCAGAGAGAATATATTTACCACAGACTGCGTGAAGTTCGTGGATTCGAAGGTGGAAAAGAAATCTTCGTTATGGATTTCCAGAACGACGGTGAATACGTTGGAGGATGTATCGCCGGAGGACGTAACTACTGCCATATTAACCCGAAGGGTGATGTGGAGCCATGTGTATTTATTCACTACTCTGGAGCAAACATCCGCGAGAAATCCCTGCTTGAGTGTCTGAAGCAGCCGTTGTTTATGGCTTACCGTGATAACCAGCCATTCAACGAAAACATGCTTCGTCCATGTCCGATGCTTGAGAATCCGGAGATTTTACAGAAGATGGTTCATGAGACCGGAGCTCATTCTACAGATGTAGAACAGGAGGAGCCGGTTGAGCATCTGTGTGGAAAGTGCGTAGATTACGCAAAGGATTGGAAAGAAACCGCAGATAAACTCTGGGCTGCACATCCATATAAGCAGAAGGGATACACAAACTTCAAAAAGAAATAATTCACACAAAATTAAGATTTCAGACAGGATTCCCGGTTTACATGCCGGGAATTTTGTTGTATTGTAATGGCATGAAACCAAAATTTAAAATCAAACTTCAATACGATAAAAAAAATAACATCCGGGCGGCGATTGCAATTATATTGGCAGTCGTAATGTATGTGACCATTGATTTTTCCATCGTTGCATTGATCGCATATGGATTTCTGTACTATCTGGTAAAAAGTCTGCATCTGGAACTGGATGACCGGTGTCCATGGCTCTGGACACTGATTCTGTTTATCGGAGGTTCCTGTCTCACCACTTTTTCGATACAGTATATGCTGCTTGATCCTGAAAACTTTACGAGGACAACGTACGAGAAGCTCTTTTTAAATGTGCTTTGCTGTCTGATTGTCTATTTTGTTGTGCAGATTTTTACGAACAACAGCGGGCTGACCTGCATCATTGCCCATGTGTCGCTGCTTTCGTTTGGATTTGTAGACTATTTTGTATATCTGTTTCGTGGGAATGAATTTACATTTTCCGATATCAGATCTATTGGAACAGGTCTGAGTGTGGCGGGAAATTATAAATTGCAATTGAACGATCGTGGAGTGTATGTGATCTTTCTGGCGGCATTGTTTATTGCATTTGTCCGCAAATGGCATGTTCGGTTTACTGGAAAAATCCAGATGCGGGTAATTTCTGTGATGGCAATTGCCTTAAGTTGTGTGATCATTGCAGCAAATGCTTATGACGTAAATACAGAGACGTGGGAACAGAAGGGAACCTATCGTAATGGATATCTGTTGAATTACGTACTGGGAATTCGTGACAGTTTTATTTCTGCTCCGGAAGGATATTCCGAGGATAAGATCAAAGAACTGGAGAAAACCTATCAATCCGATAAAAAGGATTACAGCAAAACGAATGAAAAGGTAAAAAATCCGACGATCATTGCCATTATGAATGAATCATTTTCCGATCTGAGTGTGCTTGGGGATCTGCAGACCAACATGCCACTCACACCGTTTATCGATTCTTTGAAAGAGAATACAACGAAGGGATATGCACTTTCGTCGGTATTTGGCGCGAAGACTCCTAATTCGGAGTGGGAATTTATGTCCGGAAATTCCATGGCATTTCTTCCGATGGGATCCGTTGTTTATCAGCAGTATATCAGTGATACTCCGACAACGATTGTGTCAAATCTGAAAGATGACGGGTATACGTGCATTGCCATGCATCCATATTATGAAACCGGATGGAGCCGGAATCTGGTGTATCCGCATATCGGGTTTGACGAAATGCACTTTATTGATTATTTTGACCAGACAAAGATCCTGCGGGAATATATTACCGATCAGGAACTGTATGATAAGATTATCAAGCGTTATGAAAACCGTAAAAATAATGAAAAACTGTTCTTTATGGGAATTACCATGCAGAACCACGGTGGTTATACAGAAACCTATGACAATTTTCCGGAGAATTATTATAAAGTCGGACGGTCTTATACGGATGCAAACCAGTATCTGTCTCTTGTTCACGAGAGTGATGAGGCAGTAAAAAATCTGATCAGTTATTTTTCAAAGGTAGATGATCCGGTAGAAATCATTTTCTTTGGAGATCATCAGCCAAGCTTAAACAGTAATTTTTATCCGATTCTGAATGGAAAAGGACTCACAGGGCTGACGGAAGATGAGCTGGAAAAACTGTACACAGTTCCGTTTTTTATCTGGACCAATTATGATACACCGGAAGAAACGGTAGACATTACCAGTCTTGATTATCTGTCTACCATGGCACTGGAACGGGCTGGAATTGAGCTTCCGGCATACAATAAGTTTCTGGCAGATATGCAGGAGGTTGTTCCAGCCATCAATTCCAGAGGTTATTATTCCAAAAGTAAAGGCTGCTACCTGCATATCGATGAGGCCGAGGGAGAAGAAAAAGAATGGATTGAAAAGTATCATATGCTGCAATATAATTCGATGTTTGACAAAAAGAACCGCAGCAGCTTTTTCTTCCCATATAATCTAAAAAGCAAGTAGAACAATCAGGCAAGGGGAATTAAGATGAAACTGAGTGAGTTATTAGCGTATGACAATATTGTAATACAGTGCCATGACAATCCGGATGCAGATACCATTGCATGTGGATTTGGGGTCTATCTGTATTTAAAATCCAAAGGGAAAGAACCACGTCTGATTTACGGAGGGCAGAATGTGATTCGGAAAACGAATCTGGTGATGCTGATCCGGGATCTGAAAATACCAATCGAGCATGTGGATTATCTGCACAAACCAGAGTTATTGGTGATGGTGGACTGCCAGTACCATTCCGGAAATTCTGCAGTGTTTGAAGCAGAACATATTGCTGTGATTGACCATCACCGGATCTGCACAGAATTACCAGAGCTTTCCGAGGTGCGTTCTAATCTGGGTGCGTGCTCGACACTGGTCTGGAACATGCTCAAAACAGAAGGATTTGATGTACGAGGTAATCGTGAGTTGTCAACAGCACTGTATTATGGATTATATACGGATACCGGAAGTTTCACGGAAATTGTACATCCGCTAGACCGGGATCTGCGTGACGAGGCAAACTTTGACCCGGCAATCATGAGGAAACTCCGCAATGCCAATCTTTCGCTGGAAGAACTGGAAGTTGCTGGAGCAGCACTTCTTCATACGGATTATGTAGAAGAATTTCGTGCCGCGATTGTAAAAGTGGGGCAGTGTGATCCGAATATTCTCGGACTGATTTCCGATCTGGTGCTGGAAGTGGATGCGATTGATATCTGTGTGGCATTTAATCTGCAACCAGAAGGTGTGAAGTTTTCAGTGAGAAGCTGCGTGAAAGAAGTCAAGGCGAGTGAACTTGCGGCAGAGTTGTGCAAAGGAATTGGTTCCGGCGGAGGACATTTGGAAAAAGCGGGTGGTCTGATTCCGATGGAATTGATGACACAGGAATATTTAAAGTTTTGCAAAGAACATCATTTTGCACCGCGCATGGAGTATGATGCACAGGGAAGACATGAACAGCCGGCAGCTTCGGGTATTAAATCTGTTATCGAGCAGCGTATGCGGGACTATATGGGAAATACCGATATTGTGTATGCACAGGATTGCAGAATAGAGGCAGAGGATGCAAAGACGTACTGCAGACGCTCCGTCCCGTGGGGATATGTCCGGGCAACGGATCTCTTTGCGGAGGGAACGCAGGTGACTGTGCGGACTCTGCAGGGAGATATGAAAGCTACGGTGGAAGCAGGAATTGTTTTTATCATTGGACCGAAAGGGGAATGTTTCTTTCGCAAGGAAGAGGCTTTTATGGAAGAATTCCGGATTTACACGGATTGGAAGTTTGATCTGAGAAATGCAGAGTATGAACCTACCATCAAAGATGTAGAGAAAGGAATCATCGTAGAACCGATGAAATGTGCAAAGGTCTGTGTGCCAAAGGGAACTACAATTGTTCGTGCACGCAGGCTGGAGCGCAAGGTAAAATTGTTCCGGGATAAAGATGAAAACGAACAGTATACACTTGGCCGGGTTGGAGATTACATGGTTGACAGCAGTGATACGATCAACAATATCCGGATTATGCGTAAAGATCTGTTTGAAGAAATCTATCGGGATTCCGGTGAGCAGGAAGAGCAAAAAAGTGTGATCTTTGATCTGGACGGAACCTTGTTATATTCGTTGGAAGATTTAAAAAACGCTACCAACGCGGCATTGGAGTCACAGAATATGCCGACTTGTACGCTGGATCAGGTGCGCAGATATGTAGGAAACGGGGTGCGCATGCTGATGGTGCGTGCCGTGCCGGATGGGGAGAAAAACCCGAAGTTTGAAGAGACATTTGCGGAATTTAAAAAATATTACGGGGAGCATTGTCTGGATCATACAAAGCCATATCCGGATATCATGCATCTTTTGACTGAATTAAAGGCGCGCGGAGTGAAGACAGCAATTGTATCCAATAAGCTGGACTCTGCAGTAAAAGAATTGGATGAACGTTTTTTCCGGGGGTATATGACTACGGCAATCGGTGAGATGGAAGGTGTGGCAAAAAAACCGGCACCCGATATGGTACAAAAAGCCATGAAAATTTTAAAAACGGACACGAAGAAGGCCATTTATGTAGGAGATTCCGAGGTGGATATCCAGACCGCGGAAAACACGGGACTTCCGTGTGTTTCGGTTATGTGGGGATTCCGGGATGCGGAGTTCCTTCGTAAAAACAGAGCACAGGTACTTATTCAAAGACCACTGGAATTGTTGTACTTAATTTAAAAGTTATGGTATCATATAACCAACATACAAGGACAGGAGAAAAAAATGGAAGAAAGAATTTCAGGACATACAGGGTTACTCGCACTGATCGGATCGCCGGTAGGACATTCCGGTTCTCCGGCAATGTACAATTACAGCTTTGCAAAGCTGGGACTGGATTATGCATATGTTGCATTTGATGTAAAAGAAGATCAGGTAAAAGAAGCACTTGATGCGGTGAAACTGTTTCATATGCGCGGAATCAATGTAACGATGCCGGATAAGACCGAGGCGGCAAAATATGTGGATGAGCTGTCTCCGGCAGCACAGATTATCGGTGCGGTAAACACAATCGTCAATGACGACGGAAAATTAACCGGATATATTACAGATGGAGAGGGATTTGTTCACAATCTCAAAGACCACGGGATAGATATCAAAGGGAAAAAGATCACTGTCGCAGGCGGTGGCGGTGCTGCGACAGCCATCCAGGTACAGTGTGCATTAGATGGAGCCAGAGAGATCACAATTTTTAATATCAAGGATGCATTTTTTGAGCGTACCCTTCAGACGGCAGAGAAGATCCGTAAGGCGGTGCCGGGAATCGTTGTCAATGTATATGACATTGCGGATACGGCAAAGATGACAGAGGAGATTGCATCCAGTGACATTTTTGCAAATGCGACGATCGTTGGTATGAAACCGATGGATGACCAGAGTGTGGTAAAAGATTTATCTGCATTCCGTCCGGGATTGGTTGTATGTGATGCGGTTTATAATCCGGCAGAGACAAAATTGCTGAGAGAAGCAAAAGAAGCAGGATGTACCTGTATTGGAGGAAAGGGAATGCTTCTGTGGCAGGGAGTTGCCGCATTCCGGTTATATACAGGTATGGATATGCCCGTAGAAGAAGTAAAGGAGAAATTTTTTCATGAATAAAGAAAAGAAAAATATTTTCCTGATCGGGTTTATGGGAGCCGGTAAAAGTACGGTTGCACGTGCTTTAAAACAAAGCCTGGGATATTCTGTTGTGGAAATGGATGAGCGCATTGTGAAAGAGCAGGGAATGCCAATCAGTAAAATTTTTGAGACACATGGGGAATCCTATTTCCGGGAGCAGGAGACAAAGCTGATCCGGTCATTAAACCAACAGGAGCCGACAATCGTATCCTGTGGTGGCGGTGTGGCAATGCGACAGGAGAATGTAGACTGCATGCGGGATGGAGGTAAAATTGTATTCCTTACGGCAGCCCCTCAGACGATTTATGAACGCGTAAAAAACAGCACGGACCGTCCGCTGCTGAATGGACACATGAATGTGGAATATATTTCCGATCTGATGGAAAAACGTCGGCCAAAGTATGAGGCCGCTGCGGATATTCTGGTAGCAACGGATGGAAAAACAAAGGAAGAAATCGCAGAAGAAATTATCAGGCGATTGGAGGAATAAGCGTGAAATTTAATTGGGACAATATCGTATTTCAGATGCTGGGAAAACTTGTAGACTGTGTCTGGGTCAGTATTTTATGGGTAATCTGCTGTATTCCGATCTTTACGATTGGAGCATCTACAACGGCTTTGTATTACACGGTGCATAAGTCTATTCGCGGAAACCGTGGGTATACGACCAGAACTTTTTTCGGAGCATTTAAGGACAATTTCAAAGCTGCGACACTGCCATATCTTGTGTGGCTGATTGTCATGGCAGTTCTGGTGTGTGATGCTTATGTTACCTATCAGGTATTAAAAACCGGCAGTATGACGGGAGCATTTTTCTATTTCTTTTTGATTATGATTGCAGTGGCTATTATGTGGGGCGCTTTTTTGTTCCCATACATTGCAAGATTCGAAAACACGGTAAAGCAGACGTTGAAAAACGGATTTTTACTGATGGTACGACATTTGCCGTGGTCACTGTTACTTTTGGTGATCTTAATAGTATCGGCTTTGTCCATTTATATTATTCCGGTACTGCTTATAGTGGTTCCGGCGATTGCGACCGTTGTATTTGATTTTATTTTAGAGCGTCTGTTCCGCCGCTATATGAGTCCGGAGGATTTACAACGCGAAAAAGAAAACGATATGTATGCATCATAGTACATAAATAAAAAAAGAGAGAGGGAGAAACAAATGAGAGTAACAATTTCTGAGGCAGTAAAGTATATAGGAGTAGATGATAAGACAATTGACTTGTTCGAGAGCCAGTATGTGGTTCCACATGGAGTATCCTACAATTCTTATCTGATTTTAGACGAAAAAGTAGCTTTAATGGATACTGTGGATGCCAGAGGCATGGAGCAGTGGGAGAAAAATCTGTTAGAAGCATTGGACGGACGGAAAGTAGATTATCTGGTTGTTTCCCATCTGGAACCGGATCATGCAGGAAGTATCGGACGGCTGGTAGAGCTTTTCCCGGAAGTAACGCTGGTGGGAAATGCCAAGACATTTAACATGCTTCCACAGTTTTTTGATGAACTTCCAGTAGATGATGATCATAAAATTACCGTGGCAGAAGGAGATTCTTTATCTCTTGGTACCCATACGCTGAATTTCTATATGGCTCCGATGGTACACTGGCCGGAGGTTATGGTAACCTATGAGAGCAGTGAGAAGATTTTATTCTCTGCAGATGGATTCGGAAAGTTTGGTGCGCTCGATTATGAAGATCCGGAAGGATGGTCCTGTGAAGCAAGAAGATACTACTTTAATATTGTAGGAAAATACGGAGCACCAGTACAGGCACTGTTAAAGAAAGCGGCAGGACTCGATATTCAGACGATCTGTCCATTGCATGGACCAGTATTAAAAGAAAATCTTGGCTATTACATTGGTTTATATGATACATGGAGCAGTTACAAGCCAGAGGACAAGGGTGTCCTTGTAGCATATGCTTCCATCCATGGAAATACAGCCAAAGCAGCACAGAAATTTGCTGAGATGCTACGTGCAAAAGGAGTAGAAAAAGTTTCTGTTATGGATCTCTCCCGTGATGATATGGCAGAAGCAGTGGAAGATGCTTTCCGCTATGATCGTATGGTTCTTGCCGCAGCAAGTTACGATGGCGGAGTATTTCCGTGTATGCAGGACTTTCTGCATCATTTACAGTCCAAGGCATTCCAGAACCGTACCGTAGGTATTATTGAAAACGGTTCGTGGGGACCAACGGCCGGAAGGACAATGAAAGGAATTCTGGAAACAATGAAAAACATTACCATTGTAGATCCGATGGTAACAATCCGTTCTACCATGAAAGATGCGGACCTGCCGGCTATGGAAGCTCTGGCAGATGTGATTGCAAATGCATAAGCATTTCAGAAAACGGACAAAAAAGAAACATCATATCGTGCTGATCTGTTCCGCGGTAGTCATTGCTGCATTTGTGTTTCGTATGCCAGTGGAGATGAAGGTGGCAGATATCCGTGGAACGCAGCAGAATACAAATGTGCTCAGCAGCAGTATGCATAATCTGCAGGTGGAGGATTACCTGAAAGATGCAGGAGAGCTTCATTTTTCCCAGGCAGTTCTCTCGGAAGGGAAACCATCCGTTGTTTCGCATGTCAGACGCATCGGACTTCGTTTCCTTCCGGTGAGACATATGGCACAGCAGCGGTTACTGGTGCAG
>DLQV01000115.1:2335-14032 GCA_002474415.1 Lachnospiraceae bacterium UBA7598 | reverse complement strand
CCCCGCCGGTGCGCCGGCTGATTGTCGGGCGTTATATCCGCGCAAATCCCGTCTGTGCGTGACAAAATAAAACTCAGGGGATACAAAAAATTTTGGATAGAGACAGGAGAACAAGCATTATGAGAAAAACAAAGATTATTTGTACCATTGGACCTGCAAGTGAGAGTGAATCTGTACTGACACAGATGTGTAAAGCTGGCATGAATGTAGCCAGATTGAACTTTTCCCATGGAAGCCATGAGGAACATCAGAAGAAGATAGATACGATTAAAAAAGTACGTAAGACACTGGGACTTCCGATTGCGATTATGCTGGATACCAAGGGACCGGAGTACCGGATTAAGACATTTGAAAATGGAAAAATCACATTAAAAGATGGAGATACATTTACACTGACTACGGATGATGTTGTGGGAAATCAGGAGAGAGTTTCCGTAACATACAAAAATCTGATCAATAATCTGAAGGTGGGAGATCATGTTCTGATCAACAATGGTCTGATTATTCTCGAAGTTGAAAAACTCAAAGCTCCAGATGCTATTTGTAAGGTTCTTGTCGGAGGCGAGGTATCGGATAAAAAGAGCATGAATTTTCCAAACAAGGTCATGGATCATGCATTTTTGAGTGAGCAGGATAAGAAGGATCTGCTCTTTGGTATCAAAAATGACGTGGATTTTGTTGCAGCGTCTTTCGTTTCGGTAAAGAAAGATGTCGAAGATATGCGTAAATTCCTCGACGAGAATGGTGGAGAAGATATTGATATTATCGCAAAGATTGAGAACCGTTCCGGTGTGGAGCATATTGAAGAAATCTGTGAGATTGCCAATGGGGTCATGATTGCCCGTGGAGATCTCGGAGTAGAAATTCCGGGAATGGAAGTGCCGGCAGTTCAGAAGTACCTGATCAGCAAGTGCCGTATGCTTGGCAAACGTGTAATCACTGCAACCGAGATGTTAGAGTCCATGATTCACAATCCGCGTCCGACACGTGCGGAACTTTCTGATGTGGCAAACGCTGTATATGATGGATCATCCGCGATCATGCTGTCCGGAGAATCGGCTGCCGGCAAATATCCGGTAGATGCCGTACGGAACATGGCAGAGATTGCAGAGTACACAGAATCCCAGATCAAATACACCAAGCGTTTCCGCAATTCGGATTTTGAAACCAGAAGTATTCAGGATGCTATTTCACACGCAACCTGTGCGATGGCTGTTGATGTAAAGGCAAAATGTATTGTCGCAAGTACACTGAGTGGAACTACGGCACGTATGGTCAGCCGTTTCCGTTGCCCGGTAGATATCATCGGAATGACAACTTCCGAGAAAGTATGGCGGAAATTGAACTTAAGCTGGGGCGTAACTCCGGTTCTCTGCGAAGAGTTCAGTTCAATGGAAGTAATGTTCTACCATGCAATGAAAAAGGCGAAAGAAGTATTTTCATTACAGAGTGGAGATACCGTCGTTCTGACCGGCGGTCTGATCAATGGAAAAGTAGGAAATACCAATGTGATCAAAGTGGAGACGGTAAAATAATAGGATGCAGGTTGTATATGCAGGAAGCGTATGTGGAATTTTGCTCCACATGCGCTTTTGTGATATACGGGATACAGGACGGAATGATATGAAAGAAAAAACAGAATATCAACTTCGGGAAGCTGCCGGAGTATTCTGGCTGCTTCATATGACACAGACGGGATTTCCTTTTGAAAAACCTTTGGTGATGAATGCCTGTGGGGCATTGATCTGGGACTGTTATGCAAAAGGATATCCAGTGGATAAAATATCGCATATTGTGCAGGAAACCTACGATATTCCGGAAAAACAGGCAAAAGAAGATACACAGGAGTTCATCAGACAGTTAGAGGAGCACATGGCATGAATGTTTTACTGGTTGGGGGAAGCAGCCGTTTTGTGCGGTTGTTTGTTGACAAACTGAATAAAGAAGGGCATCGCGTTTTTCAGCTTACAGAAGAGCCAAAGACGGTAAAGGCACCGGGAAAATTATTTGAAGTTTATCGATTTCCCTATGGAGATTCCTGTATTTGTGAGGTTGTGGAGAGCATTCATCCGGATGTGACTATTTTTATGGGAGCGTTTGATACAAATTTCAGATGGAATAAAAGTCAGAGCCGGGCAGCCGAGTATACAGCTGGCTTGTTTAATATCCTTATGGCCTGTATGCAGCAGGGAACCGGAAGATTTATTTATCTGTCATCCGAAGAAATCTTTCGAGGAGAAAACGGGGGCATTATCGATTGTGAGGCACCATGTAGTACTTATACGGAAAAAGGTCAGGCAATTTATGCCGGGGAAAATATCTGTAGCAGCTATCGCAGGATGGGAAAAGATACCGTCATTTTGCGTCTGGATCATTTGTATGGGCCTCCGAAAATGGTAGCAGAAACAAAAAATACAATTGCCAGAATGATTTTGGAAGGCATGGAAACAGGTGAAATACAGGTGGATGATACCCAGCATCTGATGCCTCTTTATTATGCAGACGCCGTGGAATTTATCTATCGTGTTGTTTGTGCAAAATCTGTAAAATATGGGATTTACCAGATATCATCTGGAGAGGCAATTTCACAGCGGGAATTAGCAGAGCAGATTGCTGGATTGTTGGGGAATGTTTCTCTCGTTCCTGTAACGGAGAAAAAACTGGCGGAGCCAATGCTTCAGAATGGGCGGTTTGCGGATGAATTTGGAATCCGGATTTTAAATCCTCCGGCAAAGTGTCTGAAGAAAGTGGTAGATGAGATCAGCCGCCATGCCTCGGAATATGTGCGTGTAGATGGGAGAAAACGTAATTTCTTACAGAAATTGGGAGATCACGCAAGAGAATTTATAGATTCACTGATTCCGTTTGTAGAGAATCTGGTATGTTTTATTCCGTTTTTTATGTTAAATAACCGGTCTGTCGGCCGGGAATATTTTCAGAATATTGATTTTTATCTGCTCTATGTATTGCTGTTTGCAGTTATTTACGGGCAGCAGCAGGCAACGTTTTCAAGCCTGCTTGCCATTGCCGGATATATGTTCCGTCAGATGTATCATCGAAGCGGATTTGATGTAGTTCTTGATTTTAATACCTATATATGGATTGCACAAATTCTGATTCTTGGTCTGGTCGTGGGGCACTTGCGGGATCATTTGCATTCGATAGAGGATGAGGAAAAGCATGAGGTGGATTATCTCTCGAAACAGATTGATAATATCTCAGATATCAATGGAAGCAATGTGCGCATTAAAGAGATTTTATCTAGTCAGATTATCAATCAGAATGACAGTTTTGGAAAATTATATGAAATTACTTCGAGTCTGGATCAGTATGAGCCAAGTGAGGTCTTGTTTTACGCAGCAGAAGTGCTTGCTAAGCTGATGGGCAGCCGGGATGTAGCTATTTATTCGGTAGCGAATCATTCTTATGCGCGCTTGTTTTCTTCCACATCCCCCAAAGCAAGAAGCCTTGGGAATTCCATCAATTATCAGAAGATGGATGCGATGTATGAAAAACTTTCGGAACACAAAGTTTATATCAACAAAAATATGGATGAGCATTATCCTCTTATGGCGGATGCTATTTATGCGGAAGATGAAATGCAGCTGATTCTTATGGTCTGGGGAATCCCATGGGAGCGTATGACGCTGGGACAGGCAAATATGCTGACCGTAATTGGGTATCTGATTCAGAATGCGGTACTGCGTGCAAATCGTTATATGTCGGCTTTGCAGTATCAGAGATATTTGCCGGGAACAAATATTCTGGAAAAAGATGCCTTTCGCTCTCTGGTGACTGCCTATCTGCATGCGAGAAAGAAAGGCCTGACACAGTGTGCACTGATCTGGGTGGATCCGGGAAATATGGACAAATCGGATGCAGGAAAGCTACTGGGAAATCAGATGCGGCAAAGCGATTTTGTCGGGGAGCTTGACGATGGCGGTCTGTATGTGCTTCTTGCAAACACAGATTCCGGGTCTGCAGAGATGGTTACAAGCCGTTTTCGGCAGTTGGGCATGAACTGTCAGATACGGGAGGAAATCCGCTTATGAGAATGGCAGAATGCGTATTTGTGGTAATCCTTATTTTAAATATACTTGTGGTAGTGGCTTATGAAATCTGGAATGAAACATGGGGAAGACGACAGGATGACGGAAGACAGATCGCGGGACGGATGCGTGCGGTGATCATGCTGCTGGCACCGGTTGTCGGACCAGCGTTTTTTCTGCTTGGAAATGTGATTCACCGTCTTTTGTTTCGACAGGATGTAGATCTGGAAGATGTAATTTTCAGTAAAGAGCGTGTGCGGACACAGCAGAAAGCGGACGAAGAACGGGAAGGAAATATGGTTCCTATTGAGGAAGCATTGGCGATTTCAGATAAAGACAGTGTACGGACGTTGATTATGAATGTGATCCGGGGAGATGTGCAGGATTCTCTTGGAACCATTGCGCTTGCACTTAACAGTGAGGATTCGGAGACTTCGCATTATGCGGCAGCAGTTCTTCGGGATGCATTGAATGATTTTCGGGAACATGTGCAGAAATTGTATAATGCCATGCAGGGGGCCGGACTTCATGCTGCGCCATATGCAGTACAACTGATCAATTATATGCAGGTAGTGCTGAAGCAGGACGTATTTTATGAAAATGAACAGCGGACATTTGTGGATATGATGGAAGATGCTTGTACACTTTTATATGACAAATTCTGGCGGGATTTAAAACCGGAGTACATCGAATGGCTGTGTTCCTTGTTACTGAAACTCGGGGAATATGACCGTATGAGACAGTGGTGTAACCGAAGCCGGGAATTGTATCCGGAAGAATTATCGACATATACATGTTATCTGAAAATGTACTTTACGATGGGAAAGAAAAAGGAATTTTTCAACGAGCTGGATCAGTTGAAAAGTTCAAATATTGTGATTGACAGTAAAACCCTGGATTTGATCCGTACATTTCAGTAAAGGCATGGAGGGAGAGAAAGTATATGGTATCGCGTCGAAATTTTGCAACGATAGTGATCATGTTCCTGATTTTATTTTTTATGTTTCAGTTTTCAGGAGTCATGAAAGACAAACTGAATCATTACGGAAGCAATGCATATGTAAAAAAGACGACCACTTCCCTGACAGAAAAAAGTATCTACCAGCCGACGGATACACAGGATCCGGATCTTGTTTTTATAGGGGAGAAGAGCAGCGCCATTGCCAGTGTTGTTTCTTCCTATGCAGAATATACAAAACAAACACTCGCTTATGCTGAGAATTTGCAGGCGTACGAAAAAAAAGAGCAGAAAGAAGAAAAGCTCCTGATTTTAGATGGGACATGTGTGACTACGAAAGAAGATGTCAGCCGGCTGGAAGAATGTGCAAAGAAAGGGATTACCATCATTTTTGCAAGCATGCCGTCGTATGATTTTGTGGCTTCCAGTGAAGAATTGCAACAGCTTATGGGAATTTCACAGGCATATGAAAAAGAGGTAAAATTAAAGGGAATGCATCTGTTTTCCGGTTTTTTGCTCGGAGGGGAAGCATTGTATGAGGTACAGACACCGGAGGATAAAAAGAGACAGGATCTGAATGTCACCATTCCCTGGTATGTGACAGGAAGCGGTACAAAAACATATATGGTCGGAACAATCTCGGATCAGACCTATCATTATGCGCAAAAACACGGGCTGCAGCAAAACTATCTGAGCGGAGAAACCGATAAAAATTCCATAAAGAATAACCTGCTTCCTGCGGTAATCTGGAGAAACAGTGTGGGAACGTCGAACGTTTTCTGTGTGAATGAAGATTTTCTGTCCGATGATTCCGGAGTAGGAATTCTGTCAGCGATAGAAGCAGAAAATGCCTCATATGTGATGTACCCGGTTGTCAACGCACAGAATCTGGTCGTTGCAGATTATCCGGCGTTTGTTTCGGAAAACGAAAAAGAAATGCAGAAATTGTACAGTCAGTCAGCTTCTGCGGTGTACCAGGATATTTTATGGCCGTCGATTGCATCGCTTGCGGAGAAGACGGATAGCACACTGACCTGTATGATGACACCGCAGTTTTCCTACTCGGATAAGCAGAGCCCGGATGGAACAAATGTAAGCTATTATTTGAAATTATTAAATGAACAAAAAGCAGAGGCAGGCATTTCCGGAGTGACAAACGAAGATCTTAATGTGAACCAAAAGCTATCTATGGACCAGAGTTTTTGGAAAACATACGCGCCGGACTATCAATTTCTGTCATTATATGTAAAAGATGCGCTGCAGATGCGGGAAGCATTGCAGGAAAATGATACACAGGTCAAAACAGTTGCAGTGGGAGAATCCTCCCAGAGCAGCCCGGCATTTGGGTATGTCGGAGAGAATCTGACCTTTCAGTATGCAACGGATCAGGGAGTAAAACATACGTTTCTTCAGGATTTCCAACTGAGGTGCAGAGAAACAGCCGTGGGATACTCCAACATTATACTGGATCTGTACCGTGTGACATATCCGCAGTCGAAAGCCGATTCCTGGCAGATTTTATCGAAAAAAATTTCTTCGAATGTTGCCACATATTGGAAACCGTTTGTGTCATTTGATCATACAACATTGTCAGAAAGTGATATGAGAATCCGGAGATTCCTTGCCCTGGACGATCAGGTGGAAAGAGATGGAAAGGAAATCTCTTTGACAATCCATCATTTTGAAAAAGAAGCGTTTTTCCTGTTGAGACTTCATGGGGAAAAAGTGGTTTCGGTGACGGGAGGAAGTGCTTCCCAGATCGAAGATGGAAGTTATCTGATTACCGCAAAAAAGGAAAAGGTGTCGATTATGGTAGAAGAGACAGAAAAGTGGTGAGAGCATGACGATATGTATTGTGGCAGAGGGATGTTATCCCTATGTGGTTGGAGGTGTGTCAAGTTGGATACACAGCATGATAAAAACATTTCCAGATTATAAATTTGTGATATTATCCATCGTGGCGAATCGTTCGCTGCGTGGAAAATTTGTCTATGAACTCCCGGAAAATGTCATAGAAGTCAGAGAGCTGTATCTGCAGGATTATGATTGGAATGTGGGACGGACAAGACAGCATCAGGGGCTGAGATTGAATCAGGAGGAATTTGCGGCGCTAAAGAGTCTTCTGATTAACCAGAAAGTGGATTGGAAAACATTGTTTCACATGTTTCAGAAAAAGCGTTTTGGGCTTAACGATCTGTTGATGGGCAAAGATTTTCTGCAGGCAGTGAAGGACTGTTATCTGTTAAACTATCCGGAAATTGTTTTTTCGGATTTTTTGTGGACCATGCGTTCCATGTATCTGCCATTATTTTTGACCATGCGTATGAATTTGCCCAAAGCAGATCTGTACCACTGTGTGGCAACCGGATATGCCGGTGTGCTTGGGGGAATGGCAAAGCAGCAGATGGGATGCGGTCTGCTGGTTTCTGAACATGGAATTTATACAAGGGAACGGGAGGAAGAACTGATTCGTGCGGGTTGGGTAGATGGCGCATATAAAAATATATGGATCGATCAATTTCGGAAAATGTCACAACTTGCTTACGATCAGGCCGACTTGGTTACCAGTTTGTATGCACATGCGAGAGAGTTGCAGATCGAGCTTGGCTGTCCGGAGGAAAAAACGCGGATTACCCAGAATGGAATCAACACAAAGCGTTTTGCAGATTTAAAACGTCCGGACTGTATGTCGCCGGAAATGATACACATTGGTGCTGTCATACGTGTTACGCCGATCAAGGATGTAAAAACACTCATTCGGGCATTTGGTTATGCAAAAAAGAAAGTACCGAATCTGAAGTTGTGGATTATGGGACCGACAGACGAGGAAGAAGAGTATGCGAAGGAATGTTTTGAACTGGTGGATCTGATGCAGATTCCAGACGTGGAATTTACAGGAAAAATAGATGTGACGGAGTACCTGGGCGGCATTGATATGACGATACTTACAAGTATCAGTGAGGGACAGCCACTGACAATTCTGGAGGGGTTTGCAGCGAAAATTCCTGCGATTGCAACTGATGTGGGGAACTGCAGAGGACTGTTGTACGGGGAAGATGACACCTTTGGAGAAGCGGGGATTCTGACACATATCATGAATGTACAGGAACTTGCAGCGGCGATGATTGAACTTGCAAAGCATCCACAGGAAAGAAAGCAGATGGGTGAGAACGGGTATCGGCGCGTGATGGCGAAATATAAGGTGGAAGATATGGAACAGAAATACCGGGAGATTTATTGGAAGTTTGAGGATGTTAACTGGTAGTCGAGGGAAAATATGGCTGGAATAGGAATAAAGCTTCAAAAAATATATAAGAAAAAAACCATACTGTCACATCTGGCAGGGTTTGGATACAGTACCGTCGTAACCATTGCACCAATGTTTCTGGTGATTGCAACGGTTCTTCTGATGAGTGCACTGCTGGGATATGACACCGTCAGTTATGCAAGAAGAGGGCTGTTTTCGGGGACTCTGCTTTACATATTTATTTTTTCTCTGCTTACGGCTTCTCCGTTTAACGCGGTATTGTCACGCTATATGTCGGATGTAATTTACGAGGAAAAATATGATGATATTCTGCCCTGTTTTGATGTGGGATTGCTGCTGAACATGATTGTAAGCTGTGCGCTGGGAATTCCTTTTTGTATTCGGGAATATCTTGTAGGACATGTGAATCTTTTGTTTGTGTTTACCGGATTTTGCGGATATATTTCTCTCGTGCTTGTATTTTATTCCATGCTGTATCTTTCTATTTGTAAGGATTATCAGAAAATTTCGTTATATTTCTTTTTCGGTATGGGAGCTGCACTTGGCATTGCGGCGCTTCTGGTAAAAGTATTTCACAGGGAAGTGGTATACAGTATGCTTCTGGCACTGACGTGTGGCTTTTTCCTGATTGCAGTTCTGGAGCTGGCAACGATCCGGCGCTATTTTCAGAAGAGCAGTAAACAGTATCGCAGAGTGTTGACGTATTTTCGCATTTACTGGAAATTGGTCATTATTAATTTCCTTTACACACTGGGACTGTATATTCATAATTTTGTATTTTGGAATACCGATCTGCAGATGAAGGTGGCAGATTCTTTCGTTTTTGCACCAACGTATGATCTGGCAACGTGTCTTGGCATGTTTACAAACCTGTCGGCGACAATCATTTTTATTTCACGCGTTGAGATGTATTTCCATGAGCGATACCGGGCATATTCCGAAGCGGTGATCGGCGGACGATGGCAGGATATCGAGAATACCAAAAAGCGGATGTTCCGTCAGTTAGCCGAAGAACTGTTAAATCTGGCACGTATACAGTTTATCATTTCCGTATTTATCTATCTGGTCTGTGTAGTTGTTCTTCCGGGACTGGGATATTCCGGAAGAGTTATGCAGATGTACCCATGTCTGGCAGCAGGATATTTTATATTGTTTTTGTTTTATGCAGAAATTATTTTTCTTTACTATTTTAATGATTTAACAGGCGCAATGCTGGCAACCATTGGCTCATGTTCCGTTACGTTTGGCATGAGTATTGTATCTTCCGGATGGGGATATTTATGGTACGGAACAGGTCTTGTACTTGGAAGCCTTGTTGGATTTACGATTGGATATTTGCGGCTTCGCTGGGTGGAACGACATATGGATGAGCATATTTTCTGCAATGGAGATCTGTTTCCGAAAAAAAATGGGGAAATGCCGGACAGTGTTGTATTCCGGAGATCACTCGTGAAAAAGAAAAAAGGAGGAAAGAAATTATGATGATGGTACTACGTCTGCTTTTGGCTTTGACGGGGATTTTGTTTTTATTTCTGGATTTTCGGGCGTATGTGCGTCAGAAACTGACGGATTCCATGGGAATTCTGTGGGCATTTGTGTCAATTGTACTGATTCTCACGGGAGTAGTTGCGTTTCCGGAGAAACATGAATACAATGATATCGTATTCCTGGTGTTTTTGGTTTGCTTGCTATTATTGCTTTTACTTTTTAAAGTGAGCAAGACGGTTTCTGTGCTGGTAATGAAAAATCAGGAGCTTGCCATGCAGGTTTCTCTTTTGAATCAGGAAAATGAGCGCATTTTGCATAAACTGGGGATTTTGAGCGATGAAAAAGAAGATACTGATCGTCATTAATACATTGAGCCGTGCGGGAGCAGAGATGGCACTGCTGGAATTGTTGAAACTGCTTGCAGAAGATCAAAGGATGGAAGTGCAGCTTCTGGTATTACTGGAGCAGGGAGAACTGATCGCACAGCTGCCGGATGGAGTGACGCTGGTAAATCGAAGATATCATCGGGAATCGGTACTGGAAAACCAGGGGAAAAAACAGATGTATACAACGATTATAAGAGATTTACTCTGTCGCGGGAATTTGTTCCGGCTGTTACCATATATGCTGCGTGCACTGTGTGTGATGAAAAAGAATCACCAGGTGCAAATGGACAAACTGTTGTGGCGGGCGGTCGCTGACGGAGCGCAGCGACTATCCGGAGAGTATGATCTGGCAATTGCTTTTCTGGAGGGAGGATCGGCGTATTATGTGGCGGATCATGTACGTGCCCGAAAGAAAGCAGCAATGATCCATATTGATTACACAAAAGCAGGGTATTTCAGAGAACTGGACAGAGATTGTTATCTTCAATATGACAGAATATTTCCGATTGGAGAAAATGTAAAAATACAATTTTTAAAAGTATATCCACAATTACAGGATCGTACCATCGTTTTTCCAAATGTCGTGAATCAGTCATGCATACGAAAAAAAGCACGATGTTCGGGCGGATTTACCGATCGGTTTGATGGAATCCGCATTCTTACCGTTGGCAGATTGACAGAACAGAAAGCTTACCCGGTTGCAATTAAGGCAATGCGTCTGTTAAAGGAAAAAGGTGTGGATGCGCGTTGGTATGTGCTTGGGGAAGGACCGGAAAGAGGAAAGCTAGAGCGGCTGATTGCGCAGAAAGGACTGCAAAAGGAGTTTCTGCTTCTCGGAGCAGTGGAAAATCCATATCCGTATTATGCACAGGCAGATATCTATGTACATGCGACAAGGTATGAGGGAAAAAGCATTGCCATACAGGAAGCACAGACGCTTGGCTGTGCAATCGTAGTTGCCGAAAGCAGTGCTGAGCAGGTTCAGGATGGTGTGGATGGAACTGTATGCATACTGGAAGCATCTGCAGTAGCAGAAGCGGTCCTGGATCTGATACAACATCCAAAGAAGCGGCAGGCCTATCAAAAGGCGGCCGCCGGGCGTAAAATAACATGCGAGAAGCAGCTGGGATTGCTGGAGGAATTGTTATGGGAAAAAACAAGTCAAAAGAATTGCTGATTATTATTCCGGCATATAATGAGGAGCGAAATATTCAGAAAGTTCTGGAAGAACTGGAAAAACCGGAGATTGCAGAAATTGCAGATATTCTCGTAATGAACGATGCTTCTTCCGATTCGACGAATACGATTGTGAAAAAACATGGGCACACGCTTGTCACACATGTTTTTAATCTGGGATATGGGAGTGCATTGCAGCTCGGATATAAATATGCCATCCGGCGAAACTATCAGTACGTAATACAGATGGACGCGGACGGGCAGCATGATGTATGCAATATTCCACGCCTGTATGAGCGGCTGCGCACTGCCGATGCACAGGGGAATTTTCCGGATATTGTGCTTGGTTCCCGGTTTATGGAGGGAAGTGAT
>DLQV01000115.1:0-2324 GCA_002474415.1 Lachnospiraceae bacterium UBA7598 | reverse complement strand
GATACCTATCCGATTGGATATATGCGGGAAATGGCGTATGCGCTGTTTCGTTTTCTCATTCGCATATCAACGGGAAAACAGATCAAAGATCCAACGACAGGTCTGCAGGGATTGAGCCGCAGAGCATTTTTATATTATAGTAAATACAAACATTTTGACGATAAATATCCGGATGCCAATATGATCATTCAGATGATTCTTCTGGGATTCCGGGTAGAGGAAATACCGGTAGTCATGCATCCGCGGGATGATGGAAAAAGTATGCATTCCGGATGGAAACCGATGTTGTATATGATCCGGATGATATTTTCTATCATCGGGGTTTTGTACCGGATAAAAGTCTTGAAAATAGATGCAGGAGCAGGAGAGGAAAATCATGCTTTGGAACATGACGGATAAAAAACATCTGGAAAGAGCAATTTTAAAAGAAAGTGTGCAGGATTTTGCGAATCCGGGCAGAGGATGGTATCATATCTATACGTTCCGGCTGGGAAAACCGACAGCACAGCAGCTTCGGTGGCAGCCCTATTATGAAAAAGAGACACTGGCGCTGGTGCGGATGGATCTGCGGGATTTCAAAGAACAACTGCTGGATGAAACAGCATTGCAGTATGCAGAAGAAATATTGGACACATTTGCAGACAACGGAAAAGATGTGATCCTCCGGGCATGTTATGATACAGAGGGAAATGGATTTTTGCGGGAACCATCTTCTTTTTCGCTTGTACTTAATCATCTTCGCCAGATTGGTGCACTGGTGCGAAAACATGCGGCACAGATTTATGTTGTGCAGGGACTCCTGGTTGGAAGCTGGGGAGAAATGCATGCGTCACGTTTTCTGGATCCATTGCAGTTGCAGCGGATGGGGGAAGTGTGGAAAGCGGCAGCGGGGGAAGAAATCCCGCTGGCGGTAAGAAAGCCGTGCTTTATGAGAATGCTCCCGCAAGTGCGTAGGATTGGTCTGTATGATGATGCGCTTTGTTCCACAGAAACCCATATGGGTACGTTTGGAGAAAAAAAACAGAGTGATACCGTGTGGGAGGATGCATGGTGCCCGAAGGAAGAGATAGCTTTTCTGGCAGAGCAGACAGGGGGCGTTCCCTGTGGTGGAGAAGCCTTGTCAGGAGAGGATTACAGCGCGCAGGAAATTCTTACCCAGATGAAGGAAATGCAGGTTTCCTATCTGAATTCTGTGTATGATCCGATCCGTTTACAGGAATGGAAGGGCAAAAAGCTGTCCGGGGATCTCAACTTATATGATGTGATCAGTGAGCATCTGGGGTATCGGTTTGTTGTAAAAAAAGTGGCCTGGAAGAAAGGAATTCTTTCGGCAACGATTGTGAATGAAGGATTTGCTGCTGTATGTTTTGATGTTCGCGTGATGTTTGTGTGCGGGGAAGAGGAAGTCGAGGTTTCCTGTGATCTGCGCAGACTCCGGCCGGGAAAAAGTGTTGAGATTTCGGCGGAAGTCACGGGATGTGGTGCGGTTTCGATGAAACTGGAACGAAAAACAGACGCACGAAATATCCGGCTGGCAAACGTTGGAGCAGCAGAAACGCTGTGTCTGGGAAGGCTCATAGAGAGATAAAGGTGGAAAGGAAGCGTCAAAATGGCAGTGGATTTTGTGATCGCATGGGTAGATGGTGCAGATGAAGCGTGGCAAAACGAGCGCGCGCGGTATCAGAAACCGCAGATGCAGTCAAAAAGCAGTGACGGGGAGAACCGTTATCGTGACTGGGATCTTCTGCGATTCTGGTTTCGCGGAGTGGAGAAATTTGCTCCATGGGTACATCATATTTATTTTGTGACCTGGGTACATGTGCCACAATGGTTGAATGTGGAGCATCCAAAACTTACGATTGTACCGCATGAAAACTATATACCGGCGGCATATCTGCCGACATTTAATTCTCATACCATTGAACTGAATTTTCACCGGATTCCGGGACTATCAGAACAGTTTGTGTATTTTAATGATGATGTGTTTCTGCTTCGTCCAGTAAAGGAACATGATTTTTTCAAGCATGGGAAACCAAAAGATATGCTTGCCCTGCAGCCGGTTGTTGCAAACCGTGAGGATGATGTCATGCCCTATATTTATCTGAACGATGCGATGGTGCTTGCGCAATACTTTCAAAAGCGTGAGAACATGAAAAAACAGCCAGGTGCTTATTTTCACATAGGATATCCACCGTTATATTTCTTCTACAATCTGCTGGAGATGACATTTCCAAGGTTTACCGGGTTTTACAGTGTACATGGACCAAGTGCATTGTTAAAGCAGACGTATGAAACCTTATGGGAGAAGGAAGGTGTACGGTTGG
>DLQV01000144.1 GCA_002474415.1 Lachnospiraceae bacterium UBA7598 | reverse complement strand
ACAATTGCCTTTTCCAGATCCTCAGCAGGAACCTCGATGGTAAGTTTTGCCATATTCTTCTCTAAATTTTCAACCTGTACACTCATCTTAATTGTTTCCTCCTTATATATATCAATTCCATGTACGATCTTTCTTTTTCCGTGATGACACAAATAGGCACACTACGTCCACCACAGTCATTTAAGCATTATAGCATACGAAATACACATTTGCCAAGTGTTTTTTTATTTCCCATAATAAAAACAGCGCATGGCCTCTCAAAAGCCATACGCTGTTTTCTTTTCGAGCAAAGAATCCTGCGATTCTTATTTCATCTGCTCTTCCTGCTTCATGATCATCTTCTTGACCATTTCTCCGCCAATAGAACCTGCCTGTCTAGAAGTCAGATCTCCATTGTATCCATCTTTTAAAGGTACTCCAAGCTCGCTTGCAACCTCTTCCTTGAAACGCTTCATTGCGTCCTTTGCCTCCGGTACTGCCATACGGTTTGTACCAGTTGATGAATTGTCGTTACTTGCCATCGTTTTTCACCTCCTGTATTTTATATGCCTGCATAAAAAATGCCGGCCTGCACACAAGACTGCAGGTCGGCTTTTGGGTCAACTTGCTGTTCTCATGTGCCTGAGTATAGTGTGACCAGAACCAGAGGAATTATGAGAACAAAAAGCTGACAATTTTTGGAACCTTTTTATGCGTATACCAGTCCGGCTTTTACATGTTCGATGGTTGCATCATCTGTAAAATAACGGGCAACTGCAAGACCAAACGGTACAGCTGTTCCCATACCACGGCTGGTGATCACATTTTTATCACATACCACCGGAGAAAAGAACACTTCTGCCCCGGTCAGTTTTTCTTCAAATCCCGGATGACAGGTGGCTTTCTTCCCATTCAAAATACCGGCCTGTCCCAGCACACTCGGTGCTGCACAGATTGCCGCAACAAGTTTTCCTTCTTTTGCGAATTCACGGATCACCTGATTGACCGTAGCATCTTCTCCCAGATGAATTGTTCCCGGCATGCCGCCTGGCAGAATGATCCCATCATAAGAGGAAAAATCAGCCTCTTCTTTTGTCGTATCCGTCATAAATGTCACATTGCGGGAACTCGTCACCTGCTTTGTTCCGTTGATAGAAATCATATCAATCTCAAGTTTTGCTCGGCGCACAATATCTACAACCGTCAGCGCTTCTACTTCTTCACATCCGTCTGCAATAAAAATTCCAAGTCTGCTCATATTTATCATTCTCCTTTTCCGTAATCGCTATAACATATTGTAGCAATTTCTCACAAAAACAACAAGCACACAATTGGAGGATTTTCATTTGACTCACCTGCCATTTTTGTATTATACTTTCGATAGTTTATTAGGAGGGAATACCATGACTTTAGATTATTACCGCATTTTCTATTATGTTGCCCGTTATAAGAGTTTTTCCAACGCGGCAGAAATGCTTGGAAGCAACCAGCCCAACATCACCCGCTGCATGAACATCTTAGAAAATGAGCTTGACTGCAAACTGCTGATCCGTTCACACAAAGGCATCCAACTGACAACCGAAGGCGAGCACCTGTTCCGTCACGTTGCCATTGCAATCGAGCAGCTTACGTATGGAGAAAAAGAGATTATTAAAAATAAAAGTCTCGAAAGCGGTCAGATCAATATCGGCATCAGCGAAACCGCCATGCGCATGTATCTTTTAGACAAACTGCAGGAATTTCATAAAGATTATCCACATGTACGTCTGAAAATTTCCAATCATTCCACCCCGCAGGCCATTGACGCTTTGGAAAAAGGACTTGTCGATATCGCCATGGTCACCTCTCCTTTAGAAATCCGAAAGCCTCTGCGAAAAACCGCACTTCGCAGTTATCGTGACATTCTGATCGGAGGAAATGCCTATAAAACAACGGCAAGCCGCAAACGCAGTTTAAAGGAACTTGCGGATTTTTCCTTTGTTTCTCTTTCTGCCGGAACCGGAACCAACGATCTGTATGTCCGGTTTTTCTACGAAAACCATCTCCGGTTTTCTCCGGATATGGAAGTTGCCACTACCGATCAGATTCTTCCGATGGTCCGCTGTAATCTTGGCATCGGTTTCTGCCCGGAAGGCATTGCAAGACCTGCCATTGAGCGCAAAGAAGTTTTCGAAATCGAGCTTGAAGAAGAAATTCCGGAGCGCCAGATCACCATTGTGGAAGACAGTGGAAAACCACAGAGCATCGCTGTACAGAAACTGCTGACTTATTTTAAGTAAAGGAACATCCTATGGAAATCGAACGAAAATATCTTGTAAAAACATTACCGGATCATTTAGATCAGTATCAAAGCAAAAAAATAGCACAGGGATACCTGTGCACTGCGCCGGTTGTTCGCATCCGCCGCTCCAATGACGATTATTATCTCACCTACAAAGGCAATGGCCTTATGGTGCGGGAAGAATACAATCTTCCTCTTACCAAAGAGTCTTACGAACATCTTCTTCCGAAAATTGACGGGCTTTTAATTGCCAAAACCCGCTATCTGATTCCTTTAAACGATCATCTGACCGCAGAACTCGATATTTTTGAAAAAGATCTCGCTCCGCTGACTCTGGTGGAAGTAGAATTTGCTTCCGTTGAAGAAGCCGATCACTTCACCGCCCCGGACTGGTTTGGAGAAGACGTGACAAATTCCGGAAAATATCACAACAGTTATTTAAGCCAGCACGGGCTGCGTTAATTAACGCAGCCGGTTGGCAAATTCATACTGCTGTCTTGTCCGGATCACATACTTCAAATCATCATATCTCTTATCCAGATCTCCTTCCGGAATCACCGTATCCATTACAACGGCCATCGTATCAATCATGCTGTCTGTGATCACATCCCTCATAGACGTCAGAATGTTATATTTTTCTTCAAAGCTGTCCGCTTCTAAAAACTCCATCAGTTTTGGTTCTACTTCCGGCTGCATCTGCTCCGGTTCTGTTTCCTCTTTTGGCATCTTTTCCTGAACAACTGGCGCTGCCTCTCCGGCTACTTTGTTTAAAGTTTCCCCTGTTCTTTCCATCGGCTCATCCACACGTTCAAACCGGTATTTCTGGCACACATCCGGATACTTGACATGATCCACTTCGCTCACAAACATGGAGAGCGGTCTTGCATACACACCAAAATCTCCATATAACGCCTGATAAATTACCAGTTCCTCTCCCGTTTCGGAATGTTTTGCAATGGTAATCACCTGATATAGTTTATTTTTAAAGTGCCGATATTTTTCTCCCGGCAATGGTCTGCGTTCCATAGGAATCCTCCTGTTTCTTTATTCTTCCATCATCTGTTCTAAAATATGTTCCGGCTGTGCATCAAAAAAGATCTGCAGCGTTTCATATTTTTTTCTGCTGCCACGGTCTGTTGCTGCTTCATATGTACTTTTTTGCTGTCCGGCACTAGAAATACCAGATTCTAAAAGTTGCAAAATTGGCCGTCGAAACTCACTTTCATATAAGTATGTAATCTTTGATAACTTTTCTGCCGGCGGCATCTGTGCCAGTTCCTGATCCGATCCAAACTGGTAATAAAACGCAAGTGCTGCAATTTCCGGTTCCTCCTTCTCAAGATTTTCCTTAAGAAGTTCCAGCAGATTTTCAATTTCACTCTGCAAAAGGAGTTTCTGATCCGGTGCTTTCAATGCTCTGGCCCCCAGCCGCAGGATCGTATCATAGGTAGAATGAAACTCCTGATCTTCTTTGCTGATCAGAAATTCATGATCAAAACCATTCTGCATCTGCCGGAGATCTTTTAAAAGCCTGCCAAATGCTTTTTCCTCTACCGGCTGCT
>DLQV01000177.1:6668-6965 GCA_002474415.1 Lachnospiraceae bacterium UBA7598 | reverse complement strand
GTTGCGGAACAGATGAAGAAAAGTCCAAAATCCATTGACAATGCATTACAGAGAATACGTCAAAAGATCAGGCAGATGAATCATCTGTAGGAAAGAGGGTGAGAGTATGAAGTTTTCAAAAATTGGAAAACATACAATTCGTTGTGTGATATCAGAACAGGAGATCCTGGATCTGGGATATACCATTGAGGAGATCATGAGCAATGGGGAACGGACGCAGGAATTTATGAACCAGATTTTTGATATGGCAGAACAGAAATTTGAAACTAAATTCGAACTTGGCATCAAAACAGTGCG
>DLQV01000177.1:2399-6647 GCA_002474415.1 Lachnospiraceae bacterium UBA7598 | reverse complement strand
GCCGACTTCATGTCAGATCATACATTGTCACTCACATTTTCGGAACATCCGGGTTCCGATGAAATGATGGAACATCTAAAGGATATTGTCAATGGGCTGATGAATTCTATCCCGCAGCAGAAATGGGCACAGATTAATGAGGCAAGGCAGAATGGCAGTATCGAGAAACCGGTCAATACTTATGCTACAATTGTATTTTCGGATTTTGACACGCTGCTTCGCTATGCAAAAAATATTGCGACACAGGATCTGCCGCCGAGCCAGCTCTATAAATACGAGGATACCTATATGCTGATTCTTACGTTTTCAGAGATGGAAGAGCGCAGCTTAAAGAGGCTTTCCAATGTGACCGATGAATATGCACAGGATATTCTTGTGGGGGCAGAGCGGAAAGCATTTATACAGGAACATGGCACATGCATTCTGAAAAAGGATGCCCTGCAGCAACTGCGGCAATTATAAAAAGAATCGTGTTTTGTCATAAAATAGGGAATAGAAAAGGAGCATCCATATATGGATGCTCCTCTTTTATGTAATCTTATAATATTATCCTAATACTTTACGGATAGACTCTAATACACGGTCAGCCTGGAATGGCTTAACGATAAAGTCCTTTGCTCCGGACTGAATTGCCTCAATAACCATGGACTGCTGTCCCATTGCAGAACACATAACACATGTAGCGTTTGGATCAGCTGCTTTGATCTCCTTGAGTGCCTGAATACCGTCTTTGTTTGGCATCGTGATGTCAAGAGTAACCAGATCTGGTTTTAACTCGTTATATTTTGCAACGGCCTCCACACCGTCTGCTGCTTCGCCAGCAATCTCAAATCCGCCCTTTGTCAGAATGTCCTTGAGCATCATACGCATGAATGCTGCATCATCAACGATTAATATCTTTGCCATTTATATATCCTCCTGTTTTAAAATCTGTTTTACTATGCTGATAGGGTATAACTGTATCAGCTCACTATCGATCAGGTCTTCCACGGTCAGGCGGAAAGTTACCTTGACGATATCCGTTCCGTTACATAGCTCGTCCGGAATCTCGAAAGTCTTGCGATCCTTTGCATTGATAAGCGGAAATCCAATATCTGTCGGTCTGGATAACAATGATGCCATAGATGTGGCAATGGATCCACACATCTGGTTCATGGCTTCTGCGATTGCTGATAACGTGAGATCATCAAGCTGCAGATTGGATAAATTACGTCCGTCACCGCCCATCATAAGACTTGCAATGACCAGCGCATCCTGTACGTCCAGTACCATAAGATTTGTTCCGTCTAATCCACTTGTGTAAGGAACTTTGACCAGAATGTGATCGTCACTTTCCAGCGTGTTTTCCTTGTCCAGCACTTCTACAAGCGGAGTGGTAATGTTTGTTGAACGGTTGATGATCATACTCAGAGCGGTAGCGGCAGTACCTGTACAGATATTTGCGACCTCGCCGATGATATCAGCCTGTTCTTTTGTGATATTCTCCATAGAATTTCCTCCATAGTACCTGTTCCTACAATAGATTATAGCAAATTTTAGCACATAAAGAAAGAAAATCTTTGCCTTTTTTTCACTTTTCATTGGTATCATAACACAGATGTGGTAAAATTGGAATAACAAAAACATGGAATCACCGTGGAAAGGAGAAAAAATGGGAGATATCGAATATCAGGAAGCACTCAAACTCGGAAAAAAAGAATACAAGGCATGCGTTTCACAGGGGCGCTTTCCTTATCTGCCGGTTCTGGATGATATTTTATCCAGAGAAAATATCCAGACGGAACAGAACATGGGAATGATGCAGATACCATTGGAATTTGTAGTTGGTACCGCAACAAAAGGAAGAACCTATTCTTTTGCTGCTAATTTTATGCCAATCCTCGATGTAGATACAGAATTCGCATTTAAATGGACCGCATTGTCTGATGCGCAGGTAAATGAAGGAATCCGGGATCCGATTATTGCCTACGAATATATGAACCGCTACTATGTGGTGGAGGGAAATAAGAGAGTCAGCGTGTTAAAATATTTCAAGGCAGATTCCATTCTTGCCAGTGTAACACGTAAAATCCCGAAATATTCCGATGATGAGGATGTAAAACTATATTATGAATATATGAAGTTCAACCAGATTTCGGGAATGAACAATATCGAATTTTCCAAGCTCGGTATGGCAGATAAATTGCTTGAACTGATGGGATTAACGGTCAGATGGGATGCGGATACCAAAATTGAATTTAACAGCCTGGTCAATCATTTTACAAAAGCGTATGAATTCCGTGGAGGACGTAAGCTGCCAATCAAGGTGGGAGATGCACTGACCGCTTTTATCAATGTATATGGATATAAAACGGTTCTTGGCATGTCGGATGACGAGCTGAGCATGAATATAGTGAAGTGCTGGAATGAGTTTGTCATGCTGACCGAAAAGCAGAGTGTTGGTCTGGTGATGGATCCGCTGGCGTCTGAGGAGCGCAAGAGCAGAAGCATTTTCAGTTACTTCATGCCTTCCTCGGCAAAGAAATTTACCGTGGCATTCCTGTATCCAAAGTCACCGGAGACTTCCGACTGGATTTATGCACATGATTTAGGACGCAATTATCTGGAAGAAACCTTTCCGGATCAGATGAAGACGATCTGTGTCAACGATGTCACAGAGGAGCGCACGGAGCAGGTGCTCAATGATGTGATCCGTCAGGGGGCGGACATTATCTTTGAAGTGGCGCCACAGATGATGCAGGACAGTCTGAAAGTGGCTGTAGATCATCCGGATGTAAAGATTTTAAATTGCAGCCTGAATACTTCGCATAAGTATATCCGAACTTACTATGCGCGTATGTATGAGGCAAAGTTCCTTTCGGGAATGATTGCCGGGGCCCTGGCAGAAAATGACCGGATTGCGTATATTGCAGATTATCCAATCTATGGAATGATTGCAAATATCAATGCATTTGCGTTAGGAGCAAGTTTTACCAATCCGCGGGCAAAAATTTATCTTGTATGGTCTACCAGTGAAAATTACGACAGGGATCAGTTCTTAAAAGAAAATAATATTCACGTGGTATCGGATCAGGATATGATCACGCCGCGGGATCCAAGCAGACAGTTTGGTCTGTATGAATGCTCGGATGATGGCAGAAAGCTGAATCTTGTAATGCCTCTCTGGAACTGGGGTGTGTTCTATGAGAAAATGATTCAGAGCATTCTGGCGGGGTCTTACCAGTCGGAGGGAAATTCCGAGGGCAGAGCGCTCAACTACTGGTGGGGAATGTCGGCGGGCGTGATCGATCTGATCTGTTCAAAGAATGTACCGGTTGGGGTTAAACGTCTGGTAGATCACTTAAAGAGCGATATTAAAAAGGGAGATATTGTACCATTTTACGGAGAGATCCGTGCGCAGGATGGAACTTTGAAGAATAAGAAGGAAAAAGCCATGAAACCGGAAGCAATCATGGAGATGGACTGGCTGACAGATAATGTAATCGGGAGTATACCATCGATGGACGAATTACGTGCAGAGGCACGTTCGGTTGTCCAATTAAAAGGCGTAGAGGAAAAAAATAAATAATGAAGATACTAGTAATAGCAGATGAGGAGTCTCAGAAAATCTGGGATTTCTTTCGAAAAGAAGACTATGCGGATATTGATCTGGTGATTTCCTGCGGTGATCTGAAAGCGGATTATCTGTCATTTATCGCAACCATGATGGCTGTGCCGGTATTGTATGTACATGGAAACCATGATGACAAATACGACAGACGGCCGCCGGAAGGCTGCATCTGTATTGAGGACCGGGTGTATACCTTTCAGGGTGTACGGATTTTGGGACTGGGTGGTTCGATCCGTTATAAACCGGGGATCAATCAATACACAGAGGCGCAGATGCGGCGTAGGGTAGGCAAGCTGTTCTGGAAAATTACAAAAAAGCGTGGATTTGATATTCTTGTGACACATGCGCCGGCGCGCGGCATGCACGACGGAGAGGATCTATGTCATAAAGGATTTGAAGTTTTTAACCGCCTGGTTGAAAAATATCATCCAAAATATTTTGTACATGGACATGTACATATGAATTATGGGAGAAATATTCCACGGGAGGATCAGCTGGGAGATACAAAAGTGATCAACGCATATGAGCGGTATGTCATAGAAATTTAGCCGTGTTTCAGGGGAGTTACCACCCACAGGATGCATGTGGGTGGTGAATCCTTGTAAAATGATAAAATAATTAAAAATTTCTTGACAATT
>DLQV01000177.1:250-2335 GCA_002474415.1 Lachnospiraceae bacterium UBA7598 | reverse complement strand
GGTAGAGCACTTCCTTGGTAAGGAAGGGGTCACGGGTTCAATTCCCGTCATCAGCTCGCTACAGAAACGGCGGAATCCTTTGGGTTCGGCCGTTTTGTGATATTTAAAGACAGTTCTAAAGGAGGTTTTGTAGATGGAATCAATGAAAGATTATGAAAAGGAACTGGAGCGTTCTTTTCGTACAATCAACGAAGGAGATATTGTCAGCGGAACAGTCGTTGCAGTGTCGGATGAAGAGGTGACACTTGACCTGAATTATTATGCACCGGGAATTATTAAGATTGAAAATCTGAGCAATGATCCGGATTTTCATGCAAAGGAAGCATTACAGCCTGGAGATGTGATTGAAGCAACGGTTGTACGCACAGATGACGGACACGGAAACATTGAACTGTCCAAAAAGGAAGCAAACGAAGTGCTTGCCTGGGACAAACTTAAAGAACTGATGGAGCAGCAGACCGTAGTAACGGTCCGCATCAAAGAGAGTGTACCAAGTGGTGTGGTTACATTCTTAGAAGGTATCCGTGCATTTATTCCTGCGTCTCAGCTGTCTGCAGACTATGTGGAAGACACCGATGCATGGATCGGAAAAGATGTGCGTGTTGTTGTGATTACCGTAGATCCTGAGAAAAACAAACTGGTATTGTCTGGAAAAGTTGTGGCAAGACAGGAACGCGAGGAAGAGAGAAACCATCGGATTGCTATGCTTGTGCCTGGATCTGTGGTAGAAGGAACCGTAGAGTCCATTATGCCATATGGTGCATTTATCAATATCGGAAATGGAATCAGTGGTCTGGTTCATATTTCACAGATCAGCCAGAAGCGGATCTCTTCCGTACATGAAGTCTTAAAAGAAGGACAGAAGGTAAAGGCGAAGATTTTAAATACCAACGATGGAAAAGTCAGCCTGAGCATGAAGGCACTCGAAGATATTATGGAAAAGCCAGAGGAGGAAGAAGAGGCAGAGGCAATGGAGTATAGCTCAAATGAAACTGCCGGAACGAGTCTTGGAGATCTTCTTTCTAAATTCAAATTATAATCAGATTTCCTTTAAACAGTAAAAAACCCGTGAGGATGAACAACCGACCGTTCATCTTCGCGGGTTCTTTTTATGAATTTAAGCGTTGGAATTCTGATAATAGCCAAGCACTTTTTTGACGTAATTTTGTGTTTCCTTAAACGGTGGAATACCACCATATTTGTCGACATTTCCACCGCCTGCGTTGTATGCGGCAAGTGCAAGGGAAACATCTCCATTGTATTTCTTTAAATTCTGTGCCATCAGTTTGGCTCCACCCATGATGTTTTGCTGTGCATCGTATGCATTCGTAACACCGAGTCCTTTGGCAGTGGACGGCATCAGCTGCATAACACCCATGGCGCCGGCAGAACTGGTTGCAGATGGATTAAAATTGGATTCCTGCTTGGCAATGGCCTTAAGCAGGTTGATATCCACACCGTATTTTTCCGAAGCTTCTTTGAAATATTCTTCGAGGTTCTCCGGAGAAGAGACGCTGCCGGAGGATGTGGTGCTTGTTGCGGTAGTACTAGCAGAAGAACTAGAACTTGTGGAAATATCCGTGACCGGAGACGTATCAACCAGTGCATCTGTCTGCGGGGTAAATCCAAGGATCTGCTGTACCGTATCGAGGGAAACAGCACCACTGTTGCTGGCGGCAAGCAGTGCATCCACTGCCATGGCCTGTACCGTGCGCTCGGCAGAAGCCAGACATTCCTTAAATGTGGTGACGGCTTCCTGTGTATTTTCCGGTGTCTGTATATTGGAAGAAGCTGCTTCCTGCAGCTTTGCAGTCTGTGTCTGATCAATATAAGGTAAAACTGTTACACCCATGATTTTCCTCATCTTTCGTTCGTCTAATCTAACATTCAATCATGCATATCATACCATAATCCGCAGAAAAATGAAAGGAAAAGGCGAAAATTGCTTGAATTTGTAAAAGAGTTGTTGTAGCATAACATCAGACGAAAAAGTGTAGATAAAGGAGCTCAATTATGCGGGAGTTTGACACATTGAAATTCAAAAAAGTACCTCAAAGCCTTGAAACAGGCTTATTTTTTTGTCAA
>DLQV01000177.1:0-214 GCA_002474415.1 Lachnospiraceae bacterium UBA7598 | reverse complement strand
GAAAAAGGCATTCGTGAGAATGCAAAAAAAGTAAAGGAAGCTTTTGCATGGAATCCGGGATTCCGCGAGTATTTCGCTGTAAAAGCAACCCCAAACCCATATATCTTAAAAATTTTACAGGAATATGATATGGGATGTGACTGTTCCTCTTACACAGAACTGATGCTTGCAAAGTCCTGTGGATTTGACGGAAAACATAATATGTTTTCTTCTA
>DLQV01000142.1 GCA_002474415.1 Lachnospiraceae bacterium UBA7598 | reverse complement strand
ATTGATAGGTTAACTGGGTCGTTGGGTCTACACTGCCTTTTCTCCCGCTTAAATAATGCAGCGTATCATATAAAATTTCTGCCATACACTGATTCAGATCCGAAAAGGCAATCTGTCTTATGATCGAAAGATGGGGAGCTTCACATCTTAAAGGTTCAATATAATCGGCAATGTAGATAATCTTATCCAATGTATTCATATCCGGCTCTCCGGTTGTATGCACCTTGATGGCATGAAGGATCTGCGGGTCCTTTACTCCATATGCTTCCTCTGCCAAAACCATACCTGCTTTTGCATGGAGAAGTCCTGGATTTTCACGTTCTACCTTAGAAATCAGGATATCATTTTTTTCACAGAGAGAAATCTTTTTCTCTGTCGGAAGGCATTTGGCGCAATCATGCAGAAGTCCTGCGATCATCGCCTTCTCATAATCATATCCATATGCCATGGCAAGGCTTCCTGCCGTATACATGACCCCAAGCGTGTGCTCATAGCGGTTTTTATCCAGTTCTTTTTTCAATCTCTTTTGTATTTCTTCTCGTTCCATACGTTTTGCTCCACTTCTTTACGATTGATACAGATGATGCCTGCGAATATACGCAGATACTTCTTCCGGAAACGCATGTTCCGGATGTTCTCCTCTCATCAGTGCCTGGCGGATCTCCGTGGAAGACATCAAAAAACGTTCACAGGGAACGATCCGGATATCACAGGGAAATTGTTCCTGCAACAAACGGATCTTCTTCTCCAGTGCAGCGATGGTAAAAAGATCCCTCGGGATCACCAGAATGGTAGCCAGTTTGGCAATCCGTTCCGGTTGTTTCCATTGTTCAAAATAGTCCAGGGAATCTCCACCCATAATAAAGAAGAAACGATGCATCGGAAACTGTTCCGACAATTTCTCCATGGTGCGGTATGTGTAGCTTCTCTCGGCACTGTCAAGCTCCAACCGGCTGACCGTCATCCAGGGATACGGCTGTGCGGCCAGTTTACACATTTGAAACCGGTCTTCAGCGTCTGTCATCCCACGCTCATCCTTATTTGGAGAGTGTCCGGCAGGAATAAGCCATACCTGATCCAGTGCATAAGATTCATATGCACATTTTGCCATATGAAGATGTCCGTTATGAATTGGATCAAAAGACCCTCCTAATATTCCGATATTCATGTGTCTTATTCCGGAAGTTTAATCTTTGGATTCTTTTTTGCCTTGCGGTAAAAGATCATTTTCTTTCCGATTACCTTTACGACATTGGAATGTGTACGCTCTGCAATGACAGAAGCGATCTCCTTCGGATCATCAATACAGTTTTTCAATACAGAGACTTTAATCAGTTCTCTCTTTTCCAATGCGGCATCAAGTGCTTCAATGATCTCCGGTGTCAGAGATGCTTTTCCAATCTGAAAGATCGGATCTATATTGTTGGCAAGGCTTCCCAGATAGGCGCGCTGTCTGCTGTTCATAGCGTTTCCTCCTGTTATTTATAATAATCAAATTCGTTATAATACATACGGACAGTATCTCCATCCTGTATGCCCTGTTCTTCCAGTTCCTTTAAGATGCCCTGTTCCCGAAGGAATTTCTGGAAGAATAAAAATCCTTTTTCGGAATCCATGTTTGTATATCCAAGCATTTTTTCAATCTTTGGACCTTCTACAACAAAGGCCCCGTCTTCTGCACGGGTAATTGTATATGGTTCATCCTTAAAGAAGCCAAGTGCCGGATCAAATTCCTGCTCATAGACAACGGCTTCCTTCGGACATTTTGCCAGAAGTTCACGTACATGAAACAGTAATTCCTGCACACCCTGACCGCTCACCGCAGAAATCGGATACACTTTAATGCCTTCTTTTTCCTCAAATTCTGCACGGAGCGCAGAAATAATTTCGTTTTCATTGCCATAAATTGCATCAATCTTGTTTGCTGCAATTACCTGTGGCTTCTTCAACAAGTCCGGATTGTATGCATCCAGTTCCCGGTTGATGGCATGAATATCCGCAATTGGATCACGTCCTTCGGTTCCGGCCGCATCCACAATATGGATAATGACTTTGGTTCTTTCAATATGCCGGAGAAATTCATGTCCCAGACCGACACCATCGGAAGCACCTTCAATCAGTCCCGGAATATCCGCAATCACAAAACCGTTTCCGTCTTCCATGTCAACAACACCCAGATTTGGCTGTAATGTTGTAAAATGGTAATTGGCGATCTTTGGCTGCGCATTGGTCACACGCGATAAAAAGGTGGATTTTCCGACATTCGGGAAACCAACCAGTCCCACATCCGCGATCACTTTAAGTTCCAGCTGAACTTCAATCTCGATGGCTTCCTGTCCCGGCTGCGCATATTTTGGAGCCTGCATGGTGGAAGTTGCAAAGTGCTGATTGCCAAGTCCTCCACGGCCACCATGTAAAATGACAGAACGCTTATTTTCCCCTGACATATCGGCAATTACTTTTCCGGATGCCGCATCTCTTATAATTGTTCCCTCTGGAACTTTTAATATCAGATCTGCACCATTTTTTCCATGGCAGTTTCTCTTGCCACCTTCTTCGCCCGGTTCTGCTGCGAACTTTCGTCTGTGCCGATAGTCTGCAAGCGTATTGATTCCCTCGTCTACTAAGAAAATGACATCTCCGCCTTTTCCTCCATCGCCACCGTCCGGACCACCGTTCGGCACATATTTTTCACGACGGAAGGACACATGTCCGTCTCCGCCTTTTCCTGATTTGATAATAATTTTTGCACGGTCTGCAAACATAATCTCTCTCCTACATAACGATAAAACCCCGGCTCAAAAAGTCGGGGTTTTGTAAACTACTCGTTGTCTACTGGATATACAGAAGCCTGCTTCTTATCTCTTCCTACTCTCTCGAAACGAAGAACACCATCTACTTTAGCAAATAATGTGTCGTCTCCACCGATACCAACATTCACACCTGGATGAATTCTTGTACCACGCTGTCTATAGAGAATATTGCCAGCCTTTACGAACTGTCCGTCTGCTCTCTTTGCTCCTAATCTCTTGGACTCGGAATCACGGCCGTTCTTTGTAGAACCAACTCCCTTTTTATGAGCAAAAAACTGAAGGTTCATATTCAACATGTCCTACACCTCCTTGAAATCAAGAATGATATACTCATTCCCATAATCATTTTGTATTCCTTGTAAGCCCAGAACCATGGACTTCATCAGAAGCTGTGTATCATGACCGGCTTTCTGATCAAGTCTGAAATCAATCAGCCCGGATGTCTCTTCTGTATCAATATGATAAGAATCCTCTGTGAAAGTCTCTATGGAATTGATCGTATTGATCACAAGCGCCGAAACACCTGCGCAGATAATATCACTTCCTGCTTCCGCATATCCGGAATGACCGATGCAGTGAAATCCCACTACATCTTCATGATCCTGTAAAATCGTTATAGTAATCATATAACAATTCCTATCGATTATCCATTAATCTTTTCAATCTTAACCTGGGTGAACGACTGTCTGTGTCCGTTCTTCTTGTGATAACCGGTTTTTCTCTTGTACTTGTAAACGATTACTTTCTTTGCTCTGCCTTCTTTGATGACAGAAGCTTCAACAGTTGCTCCGGCTACTGTTGGGTTTCCAACCTTCATATCGTCTCCGGATACTGCTAATACCTGATCAAAAGTAACCTTCTCACCAGCATCAACTCCAAGCTTTTCAATGGTAATGATATCGCCTTCGGATACTTTGTACTGTTTACCACCTGTTGCTATAATTGCGTACATATGGCACCTCCTATTTATCATTACTCGCCAGTTACGGTGTTGCCAATAAGCAAACTTTTACCTCACTGTGCGGCATACTAGTGTATAATAGCACATGACCACCTGTTCGTCAAGCGGTTTATGATAAAATTTCACGCAAAGATTTGTATACTTTTTTCCGGGTCAGTTCCACCAGACCAAGTCTGGTAATATCGATAAAATTTGCGGGAACCGAATCTTTTTGTAATTCCTCCCGAATAACGGAAATCAGCTTCTGCTGCTGTTCTTTCTTTTTCAGATTGATGAAATCCACAAGGATCATCCCTGAAATGTTGCGCAGACGAAGCTGCCGTGCAATCTCTTTTGCCGCTTCAACATTGATCGCAAATAAAGCCTCTTCCCGGCGGGACTGGTTTTTTCCGCTGTTGACATCAATGACCGTCAGGGTTTCAAGAGATTCAATGATAATATTGGCTCCGGAATCAAGCCATACTTTGGAAGAAAGCAGTTCCTGCATATTCCCCCGCAGATGATATAAAGTCGAAAGACTGACCGCATCATCCCGGTAAAGCTGCACTTTCTTTTCTTCCACAAGGTGGGGAAGGTATGCACAAATCTCCTGATACAAATCCTGACCATCCGTAAGAACCAGATCGGTTTTTTCAAAATTTTCTGCTTTTAATCGCGCCAGATAGCCAGGGAGATTCCGGTACACCAGATCTCCGGCGTTCTGATGTGTACCGGTCTTCTTTAAAGCCCGGTATTCTTTCTGCACCAGTTCAATATCTTCGCATAATTCGGTTTCCGGAACCGCCCCTGCATTGGTGCGGAATACCAGCCCGTACCCTTCTGCTTCATGATCCTTGCACATGTTCTGTAAAAGAGCCGACAGTCTTTTGGACTCCTCCTGGGGTAATTTTTTAGAAACGCCCAGACAGGTATTTTCTGTCGAAAGGAAACAGTAATGTCCATGCACTACAAGCTTGGTGCTTACGACCGGGTCTTTGGTTTTTACCGCATCTTTTACAACCTGCACCAGCAATTCATCCCCTTCGCAGAGCGCTTCTTTTTTGGATAATTTTCTGGTATACACCGGATTTTTCACATCATTCAGCGGAAGATAGCATTTCTGTCCATCTGCAATGCGCACAAAAGCGGCATAAATATTTGGCACAATCTTCTCTACATATCCTACGTAAATATGATCCAGCAGCGTATTTTCTTCCGGTTCGAAAACCTGAAGTTCCTGCAGCTTCCGGTTTTCATCCAAAACCAGATAGGCAAGATATTCTGTCTGATGATGTTCCAGTTTTGTGACAACGATCCGATTCATTTAAACGATTTCCTCTCCCATGCCGGAAAGCGGAACCAGCTGCCCCTGCTCATCCCTCGCATAAACTTCGAGACGGTGGATCTGGATTGCGGATTCACAGTATTCCTGTCCGCAAAGCTGATAAACCGATGAAAGTACCAGTTCTGGTTTGATATTATCCACACTGCCCGTAGAAACCTGCAGGAAAAATGCCGGGCGTCCCTGCTCCTCTTCGACAGAAAACGCATATACCAACGGTTTTAAGTCCACTTCCCGTTCACTTTTTTTTGTCTTTTTGATAATGATAA
>DLQV01000202.1:3208-3555 GCA_002474415.1 Lachnospiraceae bacterium UBA7598 | reverse complement strand
TAATTGTGTTGCCTTGAAAACCTGTTTTCGTGGAAAGGAATACCACTGAAAGCAGGTTTTTCTGTGGGAGGATATCACGATGAAATCCATTTTAATCAAAGACACCACACGGGAAGAGCGCATCCGTATCGTGACCCAGTCGCTCCAGGTCTGCGGTCAGACCTGTGAGTTCTGCAATGGCTGTGACAATCTGGGCGGCGGTATGGTGGACAGCTATTTCCAGCCGTATATCGACGGCGAAAAGGAGATCGCAGAGTTAAACGCCGCTTATCACAGCGGTTTGGTGAGGTAAGTGCATGGTAGAAGAAATTACGATACAGGAACTGGCACAGATGGAACCGTCTGCC
>DLQV01000202.1:229-3160 GCA_002474415.1 Lachnospiraceae bacterium UBA7598 | reverse complement strand
GTCAGATCATTGATATGCGGGACGAAACGGCATTTGCGCTGGGACACATTGACGGCGCAGTGCTGATTCCGCAAAAGGAACTGGAAGTCTCTCACGAAAATCTGCCCAAAGACAAGACGCTGGTCATCTACTGCCGCAGCGGCATCCTCAGCGCAGACGTGGCAGAACAGCTTCGGGACGAGGGATACCAGGCGGTCAATCTGGTGGGCGGCTATGTGCAGTGGCTCCAGGACAAGATCCGCCGGGAGACGAAAAACGAAAAGGCTGCCGAAGTGGAACAGGGACTGCGCAAGAAGTTCCACCGGGTCATTTTCAGCCGCTTTGCAAAGGCAATCAAGACCTACGATCTGATCCAGCCCAACGACCGCATTGCCGTCTGCATTTCCGGCGGCAAGGATTCTATGCTGATGGCGAAACTGTTCCAGGAACTTCAGCGCCATGGAAAGTTTCCGTTTGAACTGGTCTTTCTGGTGATGGACCCGGGTTACAGCGCCGAAAACCGGCAGATCATCGAGTCCAACGCCAAGCTGCTGCAAATCCCCATTACGGTTTTTGAGACCAACATTTTTGATTCGGTCTATAACGTGCAGAATAATCCCTGTTACTTATGCGCCCGGATGCGTCGTGGACACCTTTACAATAAGGCAAAGAAGCTGGGCTGCAACAAGATCGCCCTGGGACACCACTTCGATGATGTCATCGAGACCATTCTCATGAGCATGATCTACGGCGGACAGGTGGAAACCATGATGCCGAAGCTGCACAGCGCCAACTTCGAGGGGATGCAGCTGATACGTCCCATGTATCTGATCCGGGAGGCGGACATCAAGCACTGGTGCCGCTATCACGACTTGCAGTTTATCCAGTGTGCCTGCCATTTCACAGACACCTGCACCACCTGCGACACGGACGAGCGGACGGTCTCCAAGCGCATGGTGGTAAAACAGCTGATCGCCAAGCTGGCGGAGGAGAATCCGCAGATCGAAAAGAATATTTTCCGCAGCGTGGAAAATATCAACTTGAACAAAATCATTTCCTACCAGAAAGATCATGTGACACACAGCTTTTTGGATGGGTATGTCAACGAGTAAATCCGTTTATAGAGAGCCGGTATTTTGTAGATTTACCGGTTCTTTTTGTTGACTTTCGTTTTATGTTGGTGTATAATGTATCTATCAAGCATTAGGACACCTTAAACGGAGGGGTTATTGTGACAAAAAATGATGAATTAGAAAATGGCAGAAAAAAGCCTATAAAAAAGATTCTTTATATCATAATTATTCTAATTTTGACTCTACTGATTTTTGTTGCTGTATTTGAAATTAAAGAATTTAAAAAGCCAAAGACGCAAAATGCAATATCTACATTTTTAGATGGCGGTACAAACGAGGCAGAAGTTGTTTTCACAGAATCAGAATTGAAGGAAGTGCTTGGAATAAGCGAGTTTTATACGGCTGATTACACATACAATTCAATTGTGAAAGTTTATGATAAAGACAATGAAAAGCTACGGTATAATGTTGCATATGAAGGATTAGTGAAAGCCGGAATAAACTTTCAAGATATTAAGACGCAAATTGACAATGAAAACAAAAAAATAACTGTAATTTTGCCGGATGTAGAAATATATGATACTACAGTTAACGCAGGAACAATGGAATATATTTTTACGAATAAAAAATACAATACAGAAAATGTGGCACAAGAAGCATATAAGTTATGCTGTAATGATTTGGAGGAAAAAGCTGAGCAGGAAGATAACTTGTATTCTGTTGCAAAAAGCAATGCCAAAGCAGCTGTTGAGGCGTTGATTAAGCCGTGGGTGGAGCAAACTGATTCAGAGTATACTGTTATTGTTAAATGAGGTGCTAATTATAATGAAGAAAGTTTCAATTTTAGTAGCTGTTTTAATGTTGGGAGTCACGATATCTGGTTGTTCAACTACAGATAAAACAAACAATAGCGAAATTGTATCGGATACATTGGAAACAACAGTAGAAGAAAGTGTGCAGAGCAGCGAAAATATTGAGGTTCCTGAAATTTCACAGATTCACTCGATTTGTGAACTGGCAACAACAGAGTGCTATTATCACAATGTTGCAAAATCTGAAAAAAAGAAAGGGAGTGGATTTACTCATATCGGCGAGGTGGATAGGAGTTTTTGGATAGAGTACATAGGATACGCTAAAATTGGAATTAAAGCATCAGAAGTGACGATGAAGATGGAAGGAACAGTTTGTACAATTACAATTCCAAAAGCTAAAATACTATCAATAAGCGTGGATTCAGATTCGTATAATGAACAATCTTATATTTCATCACAGGACAGTTGGAACTCAAATCCTATAACTGCAGAAGATCAAACGAAAACGATAAATGAGGCACAAGAGGAGATGCGAAGAACTATTGAAAATGATTCATCTTTGTTGGCAAGTGCGCAGGATAGAGCAAAAAAATTAATTGAAAGTTATATAGAACAACTGAAGAAAATTTCGAAAACCAATTATACGATTCAATGGGAATATGAAGAAAACAATTCTACAAATCAAGATTCAAATGTGAGTGAAGAAAATAATTGAATCGCAATTTCGACCGCTGATTTTTATAATAACAGCGGTTGTTTTTTCATAAAAGCGACAAACAGGAGGAATGCACATGGATATGAATTTGCAGAAGTATCTGTCCTTTGTCAAGACCGTGGAGTACGGCAGCTTTACCAGAGCGGCAGAGATCCTGCACTATTCCCAGTCCGGGGTCAGCCGGATGATCGGCGACCTGGAAAAGGACTGGAACATGGTACTTCTGGAACGTGGAAAAGGCGGCGTGCGGCTGACTTCCAACGGGCTGCATATGCTGCCGTATGCCAAGGAACTGGTGGCAGACTATGAGAAGATGCAGATGCAGGTGAATGCACTGAACGGGATGCAGTCG
>DLQV01000202.1:0-154 GCA_002474415.1 Lachnospiraceae bacterium UBA7598 | reverse complement strand
CATCGCCACCCACTGGCTGCCCAACATTATCCGGGAGTTTCAGAAGGACTATCCGCACATCGAATACGAACTGCTGCTGGGCAGTTATACCGAACTGGAAAAGTGGATCACAGAGGGCAGGGTGGACTGCAGCTTTGTGCGTCTGCCCACCCTG
>DLQV01000250.1 GCA_002474415.1 Lachnospiraceae bacterium UBA7598 | reverse complement strand
GTAAGCATGAGCAGTGTCAATATGACGATAGCCCATCTTCAAAGCCGCAAGACAGGCTTCACGGGTCGGTTCGTCTCCTCTGACCATATAAACGCCAAGACCAAACTGCGGAATACGGTTTCCATCATTCAAAGTCACATAATTCTGTTTCATCATATCAAATCCTCCTGATTATTTTATTTGTTTTGTTCCCGGCAGTTTTACCGGAACCAGATTATTTTTCAGTTTCTTATACAACACTACCGCAATGATTGCACCGCAACATTCCATGATCGGCTGAACCAGCATTAAACCATACATTGGCAGAAACAAATTGAACAATGCCATAAGAGGCAAATCCAAAATGCCTTTTCGGAACAGAGAAAGGAAAAACGCCTGCTTTGCACCACCAATTCCCTGAAAGACTGCAATCAGCATAAATTCTACGGTAATAAATGGGAGTGCCAGCACACGCAAACGAACAAAAGCTGCGCCGTATGTGATGGACTGTGCATCATTGATAAAGAAGCGAACAATCCACGGTGCTGCTGCTTCGTATAGCAAAAAACAAGCAAGGGCACAGGCGATTCCGCGTGTTAAAGCAAATCGAACCGCCTGATTCATTCTCTCCCGATTACCGGAAGCAAAGTTATAAGCTACCAGTGGCAATACACCATCCGAAATTCCCATAATTGCCTGAAAAGGAATGCTCTCGACTTTCTGCATAACACCCATGCCGGAAATAGCGGCCACAGGATAAGCTGACATGAAACGGAGCAGTACGGCATTGGAAACCGCAGCCAGTAAAATCTGCAAGGCCGCAGGTGTTCCAATAGAGTAAATTTCCATGCGGCGGCTACGTTCCGTATATTGTGGAAACAGCGGGATTTTCACAAGGCTCGATTCCCGGCTGCGAATCACATGGATCAACAGGAATATCAGCGAAACGGTGTTGGAAAGGCAGGTGGAAAGTGCTGCACCTGCTACTCCCATCCCCATAAGAAAAATGAACACCGGATCCATCACCATATTGAGCACACCGCCAAGCGACATTCCAATGCTGGAAATTCGGGCATCTCCCTGGGCGCGTACAATATTCGCCAGTACCATATTCAATACAGTAGGAAGTCCTCCAATCACCACAGTCCAGAAAAGATAGTCCTGTGCATAAGGCAATGTCCCTGCATCTGTTCCCAGCAAAGCAAGAAACTGTCGGTCAAAAAGCAGGCAAACCAGAGAATAGCAAAGCGTCACGCCGCCTGCTGCCCACAATGAAAATGCTGCGATGGCTCCAGTCTTTTTCTGTTCTCCGCCTCCGAGCATACGAGAGACCAGGCTGCTGCCGCCAATGCCAAACAAGTTTGCCAGGGCATTCATCATCATGAAAATGGGATAAGTGACCGTGACCGCCGCCACCTGATACGGATCACCTGTCTGCCCGATGTACCATGTATCCGCCATGTTATAGATCAGCATGACAAGCTGGCTGATGACCGTGGGAATTACCAGCGTCATTGCTGCACGGTGAATCGGCATGGTTTCAAATAGTTCTGTTTTTTCTTCTACTGTTCGCTGCATGATTACCTGTCTCCGTGGATTTTTACGCTGTTGATCATTTTTGCATATTTGGGATCGTCATTTCTGCCGAACAGCGTAACACCTTCATCCAATCTGCTGATTGCAAGCATATCCTCATCTGACAACGCAAAATCAAAAACAGACAGATTCTGCTCCTATCTGCTTCAGCGTTTCATTCTGAAAAATTTGCTTCTTGCCTTCCGCAAAGGAGGCCCATGCCTCCATGACAATGCCCTGCTCCTGCAAGAAACGGCGTGTATCCTCCTGCTGATAGAATGGATGGCATTCTACCTGATTGACAGCAGGTGTGATACGGTTGTTCAAAGTCAAATCTACGACTCGTGCCGAATCAAAGTTGGAAAGACCGATTGCGCGAATTTTTCCTGCGTCATAGGCTTCTTCCATTGCTCGCCACGCACCGTAATAATCCTGCTTTGCGGTTTCTGGTATTTGGATCAGGCTGCCACCCTTTACAGGCTTAATTAAGTTGAATCTGCACATATTCTATTTCGGGATGTGCAGTCAGAATTTCATCCAGAATGGCAGCCTTATCATGGAAAGACAGTCCTATATGACGGATTTTTCCTTCGGCTTTTTTGCTTGAATAAACTCAAATGCGTGCATTTCTTCCGCTTGCTGATATGTCCGTCCATTCAGCCCGTGGAGCCAGTAATAATCCACATAGTCTACACCAAGCTGCTGTAACTGCTTTTCAAAAAATCCCGGTATTTCTTTTTCATCCCGGATCATAAAAAGCGACAGCTTATCCGTAATCGTATAAGCAGAACGGGGATACCGTTTGACTACTGCCTCACGAAAAGCCACTTCGCTGTTGCCTCTGTGATAAGGATACGCCGTATCAAAATAGGTAAACCCACTTGCAAGGAATGTATCTGCCATGTTCTTGAATCGTTCAATGTCTACACTACTGTAATCATCTTTATCCAACAGCGGCAGTCTCATCAGTCCAAAACCGAGTTTTTTCATGCCTATACATCCATTTCTGTTCTGAACTTATTTTAGCAATGACCATCTTGCTTCGGAAGTTCGGATATGTTATCATGGCATAAAGTTTTAACTTTAAGCAGGAGGGATAATAATGTATAATCCACAGTTGGATGCTTTTATCAAAGTAGCTGATTCCGGCAGTTTTAGCAAGGCAGCGGAAGCCATGTATATTTCTGCACCTGCAATTATTCAACAGATCAATTTGTTGGAAACAAGCTGCGGCTTTAAACTGTTTTTCCGCTCCAATCATGGGGTAAAGCTGACACCTGCCGGACGGTCTTTATATGAGGACGCCAAAACGCTCATCCGATTATCACAGGATGCATTAAACAAAGCGCGACGGTTGGCAGAATCTTCGGAAACCACCGTGCGGATCGGTACTTCGCTACTTTATAAATGCCGTTTGCTGCCTGATCTTTGGACACAAGTCAACGAAAAACACCCCGAATTAAAAATTGAAATTCTCCCTATGATGGAATATCAGAATCGAGGAGAAGTTTTTTCTGCATTGGGCGTACACTTTGATTTATTTGAAGGTATTTATGGTTCTGCTGGCTGGGATGGTCTTTGCCAGTTTTTAGAGCTGGATCGCACACCTATCTGCTGTGCTGTTGCCAAGAATCACAGACTTGCAGGTATGAAAAAACTCACCATGCAGGACTTGAATGGTGAGTACATTGTTATGCCGATTGAGGGTGTTTCTAAAGAAATCGATGTTTTTCGCAATCATATCCGAAATCAATATCCGACTGTTCAAATTGTGGATTCTAAACGATATGACATAGATACATTTACACTCTGTGAAGTAAACGGATATATTTTGATTACACAGCCGGTTTATACGGATATTCACAACAATCTTATAACAATTCCGCTTGAAATAGACTGTACATTGCCATATGGACTGATGTATGCGAAAGAACCTACTACGGCAACTCAAAAGTTCATTCGCGCTATAAAAGAAATTTGATATTTCTCAATTTAATCGACTGGATGCCAATCCTATCTATCTTATCCGATAAGATAGATATCATTCATATCAGTCTTAATACCTCCGTATCATTACCTTGTCCCTTGAACACTTCCATATCTGCAAAAAGGACATCCCCTGACCTGTAAAATCTACAGTTCCGGAATGTCCTTTTTCCCATACTTCACTATATTTTTAACACATGATGCTATTTATCCACAACCTATATGATTCCAAAATGCCTAAACGCCTGCATAATCGCATCTTCCTTCTCCGGCGTACACTGTGGCTGTCTTGCATTCTCTGATTTAGGCAAATCTCCGTTCCACTTCGGTCCGCGCTGAGCAAAGGTCCACCGGACCTTTAGCGCCCTTGGAAAGTAAGACAACCGTCTCCACATGTTTTGTAAACGGAAAAAGATCAAACGGTGTACACTCTTTCATCCGGTATCCATGCTTTGTCAAATACTTCAGATCCCGCGCCATTGTTTCCGGGCCACAGGATACATACACAACTTTGTCCGGAGCCAACCGCACCACAGAAGAAAGAAAGGCCTCGTCGCTTCCGGTACGCGGTGGGTCCATAATGACCACATCCGCGTGTTCTCCTTTTTCTGCCATCTCTACCATAAATTTTCCGGCATCTTCATTATAAAAAGTAACATTGTGGATATGATTGCGTTTTGCATTAGAGATAGCATCCTTTATCGCATCACGGTTTAACTCTACTCCGATCACCTTCTTTGCGCGGTTGCTTGCAATCAGCCCGATCGTGCCCGTACCGCAGTACGCATCGATCACCGTCTCTTTTCCCGTCAGTTTTGCACAGGAAATGGCTTTCCGGTAAAGTTTTTCCGTCTGTTGCGGATTTACCTGATAAAAAGAAGTCGGCGAAATGCGGAACGTGCATCCGCACAGTTCGTCCTCAATAAATCCTTTTCCATAAACCGTAATATTGCGTTCTCCAAGTACCATGCTGGTCTTGCGGTCATTGACGTTGATCACTACTGTGCTGATCTCCGGGAACTTCTTCCGCAGTGCTTTGACAAAATTGTTTTTGGAAGGAAGAATCGGAGATACCAGGACAAGCACCACCATAATCTGTCCGCTGTGATAGCCCTTTCGCACCAGCACGTGACGCAGCAGTCCATATCCGGTATCCTCATCATATGCACGAATCCGGAAAGAACGCATCATATTTTTGATTTCACGGATAATGGTATCTGCCTGTGCATCCTCGATCTGGCACTGCTCTACATCCACAATATCATGCGAATGTTTCTCATATACGCCTGCCACAATATGTCCGCGTTTATTGCAGGAAAAAGCCGCCTGTACTTTATGCCTATAATGATACGGATCGTCCATCCCGATGATTGGATTGATCTTTCCAAACGGTTCCATGAGCTTGCGCATGTAACTCTGTTTTTTTGCAAGCTGCTCCTTATACGGAAGTCCCTGATAGTCACAGCCTCCACATTTTTTTGCGTAAATACAGTGTTCTCCTGTTTTTTGTGTCTGGTTTAAATTCGGTTTTCTATCCGTTTCTCTCCCCCTGTTCCTCTCTTTTTTCATCTTCTGTCCCGTTGTCTTTCTCTGTCCTGTTTCCATATTTTCCAACTTCCTGTACTTGATTTTTAAAGTGCTTTCTCGTAGCACCACCAGTCCTCGTTAAATAAATCACTCTCTCCCACTACGTCAAAATGCAGTTTTTCATAAGAGCGGAGCGCTTTTTTATTTGTCTTACACACGAGAAAATGCACACTCTTTTTCCCTTGTTTTTTCAATTCTTCCATGCCATGCTGCAGAAGTTGCCTGGCAATTCCCTGATTCTGCATATCGGTGCGCACCCCGAGTCTGGAAAGCTCCGCAGACGGCTGCAGTGTTTCTGACCAGCAGGTGAGTGCTTCCACCTGCGGATCTTCATCCACCGTGATCGTGCCAATGATTTCTCCATCTTCATTTTCCATACAAAAAAGAGCATTTCTGCTCATATCATAATCAAACTCCTGCTCTCCCGGATACCCATTGCCCCATGCACAGTATGGCGTACCAATCAGCGACTGATACAGCGCAAGAATTTCTTCTTTATCGTCCGGCTTAGCTTTTCGAAACTTCATTTTTCCTCTTTTCATCCTTCGCTTTCGATTTTCTTTCTCAACTATGCCATAATGCTCTTTAAAATGCAAGTATACTACCATTTTCACTTCTTTTTTGCT
>DLQV01000165.1:863-12606 GCA_002474415.1 Lachnospiraceae bacterium UBA7598 | reverse complement strand
GCGAATGTTGCAGGTCTTGGTGAAATGTGGCAGGGCGGCGGAAAAGGAAGCAAAGATGTCATTATGGTGACTCTTGGTACCGGTGTCGGCGGTGGAATCATTGTGGATGGTCATGTGGTTGCCGGATATAACGGTGCAGGTGGGGAAATCGGACATATTACCGTAAATCATGACGAAATTGAGCCATGTAACTGTGGACAGTATGGATGCCTGGAACAGTACACTTCGGCTACCGGTATTGTACGCATGGCAAAACGTAAACTTGCCAAAACACAGGATGCGACAAAGCTTCGTGAGTACAGGGAGATTACTGCAAAAGACATTTTTGATGCGGCAAAAGAAGGCGATGAAGTAGCGCTTGGACTGGTAGATGAGGTAGGAGAAATTTTAGGATCAACTCTTTCTAATATTGCCTGTGTGACCAATCCGGAAGTCATCGTTATCGGTGGTGGTGTGTCCAAAGCTGGACAGATTCTGATTGACACAATTCAAAAGCATTTTCAGGAAACTTCGTTCCATGCATGTCGTGATACCCGTTTTGAACTGGCACAGCTTGGCAATGATGCCGGAATTTATGGGGCAATGCAGCTCATTATCGGATAGGCTGATAGAAATTAATGTTAAAAGTTTTGCAACGGTAAAAATAGTATGAGATGGCGGTCAGGCCCGCCATCTCATGTCTGGTAGACCTGTTGTAATATTATGTTGCCCTGTCATTATTCTGTTAAGAAGTGCGTGAATAATGAATCAGAGCAGATTCAATGACAGGAGCATACCATAGACGGTAACCTGATTCGTTTAAATGAGTGCCGTTTCCATTTATTGTTTCGTTTATTTTATTATATGAAAAATTTATTCGCATACAGTCAATACAGGTGTTAATCTGACCTTTACGGTACATGTCTACATAAGGAATAGACCATTTTTCACATATTTTTCTCGCATTTTCTTGAAGAATATTTTGAGCGGTAATACTTCTGGTTGGCATTTTATGGGGACAGATATACAGTATGGCGCTGTTTTGATATTTTTTTCTGAGTAAATAACAGATATTTTCAAAAGCACCGCAAAATGTCGAGGTATCGTAATTACCGTTAAACGAATCAGCAATAATTCCGGGATAGTTGCTGTTTTTTTCATAAGCATCATTGGTTAATCCATCAAAGCAGACAAAGTCACAGAATATATCCGGAGCCTGTTTAATTTGCGCGGCAATGTCATAAACAGTTTTGGACATATCAGGCAGAACGTAAGGCTTGCAAGGGATTACAGAAGCTCCATTGATTGCGTAGTTATGGTAGATCATTTCATTTGCAGCTGCTACATGATGCAGCATACCAATTCCATTATAGTGTCCATCGACCAGTGAATCCCCGAAACCTGATAAAATTTTTCCTTTCAATTCTGGATGTGGTGTCATAAGTATATTCCTCCCTAAAGCTATTATAATGTTAAAAGCTGTTAAAATCTTCTGAGATGTCAGAGAGTGCGGATAAGTACAGAAAGATATACGGAAATTTTCAAAATCAGAGTTGAAAAAATACCTTGACAATCAAACTATCTTTGCATATACTTTGACTAAGAAACTGTTTGATAATCAAACTATTTCATAATCAAATAAAATTGAAGACAATCAAAGGAGAATCCATTATGTTAGAAAAGTTAAAAGAAATCATCGCAGACCAGTTAAACGTAGACGCAGATTCCATCACAGCAGAATCCCGTTTCAAAGAGGATCTTGAGGCAGATTCCTTAGATCTGTTTGAACTGGTTATGGCTTTGGAAGAGGAGTACGGAGTAGAAATTCCTTCTGAGGATTTAGAGAAGATCCTTACCGTTGGGGATGTTATTGAGTATATGAAAAACAAGGGTGTTGAGGCATAAGCTATGAAAACAAGAGTGACAGAACTTCTGGGAATCGAATATCCGATCATTCAGGGCGGTATGGCATGGGTGGCAACCCATGAACTTGCAAGCGCGGTATCCAATGCCGGCGGACTTGGTATCATCGGTGCCGGCGGAGCGCCAGCTTCCTGGGTGCGCGAGCAGATCCGGGAAGCAAAAAAAGAGACCGACAAGCCATTTGGTGTCAATCTCATGCTGATGAATCCGGAAGCCGATGAGATCGCAAAAGTGATTGTGGAAGAAGACGTTAAGGTTGTGACAACCGGTGCTGGAAATCCGGCAAAATACATGAGCATGTGGAAAGAAGCAGGAATTAAAGTGATTCCGGTAGTGGCGAGTGTGGCACTTGCAAAACTGATGGAACGCGGCGGTGCGGATGCACTCGTAGCCGAGGGCATGGAGTCCGGTGGACACATCGGAGCCCAGACGACGATGACACTCGTACCACAGGTTGTTGATGCGGTATCCATTCCGGTCATAGCAGCCGGAGGAATTGCAGACGGACGCGGATTTGCGGCAGCCGTGATGCTTGGCGCAGAGGCGGTACAGATGGGAACCCGTTTCGTTGTTGCAAAGGAATCTACGGTTCATGAAAATTACAAGCAGCGAGTGGTCAAAGCAAAGGATATTGACAGTGAAGTGACCGGCATGTCCACCGGGCATCCGATTCGCGTGATCCGCAACAAAATGACCCGCGAGTATTTAAAGAAAGAAAAAGAAGGCGCTCCGCTTGAAGAACTCGAGCAGATGACGCTCGGCGCACTGCGCAAGGCTGTTGTCGAGGGCGATGTCATGTACGGAAGCGTCATGGCAGGACAGTCCGCAGGACTTGTAAAAAAAGAAGAGACCTGCGCGGAGATTATCCGGGATGTCATGAGTGGCGCTGAAAAGTTATTGGGACAGAAATAGGAGAAGACAGTGAAGAGAGTATTTATGTTCCCTGGACAGGGATCTCAGTATATTGGTATGGGAAAGGAATTTTATGATACCATGCCGGAGGCAAAGGCCGTCTATGATCTGGCGAATGAAGTGACAGGTCTGGATGTGGCAGCGCTTTGTTTTGAGGAAAATGACAAGCTGAATATTACAGAGTACACACAGATTTGTATGCTTACCACAGAAGCTGCAATTTATGCGGCATTAAAGGCAGCGGGAATCAACTGTGATGTCACCGCAGGATTAAGCCTTGGTGAGTACGGGGCACTGATTGCATCAGGAGCGATGACGATGCGGGATGCATTTGCGGTTGTAAGAAAGCGCGGCATTTATATGGAACAGGCATATCCGGTAGGCGGCGGTATGTCTGCAATCCTTGGACTGGATGCGGAAAAGATCGCAGCAATCTGTGAGAAAACTGCGGCAAAAACAAACAAAGTTGTTTCCATTGCAAATTACAACTGTCCGGGACAGATCGTTATCACCGGAGCAGCAGATGCCGTAGGCGAGGCAGGAGATGCCTGCAAGGAAGCCGGAGCAAAGCGCGTGGTTCCGCTTAAAGTCAGTGGCCCGTTCCATTCTGCACTTTTGGCAGAAGCTGGAAAGAAACTTAAAGAGGCACTCGAAGGTGTAACGATTCAGCCGATCACCATTCCGTATCTGACCAATGTGACCGCGGATTATGTCAAAGATCCGGCAGACGTCAAGGATTATCTGGTACGTCAGGTTTCTTCTTCCGTGCGCTGGCAGCAGACGATTGAGCGCCTGATCGCGGATGGAGCAGAGGAATTTGTGGAGATCGGACCGGGACGCAGCCTTTCCGGATTTATGAGAAAGATCAATCGTGATGTTACAACATGCAACATCGATAAAATGGAGGATTTCAATAAATATGTTAACCGGTAAAAATGCACTTGTTACAGGTGCTTCAAGGGGAATCGGAAGAGCCATTGCGTTAGAGCTGGCAAAACGCGGAGCATTTGTTGTAGTAAACTACAATGGTTCCGAGGATGCCGCAAATGAAACGGTCGCAGCGATCAAGGCGGCCGGAGGAGATGCGGTGAGTGTTCGCTGCAATGTCTCTGATTTTACGGCTTGCCAGGAGATGATCGAATCCCTGATCAAAGAATACAAACATATCGATATTCTGGTGAACAATGCCGGAATTACAAGAGATGATCTGCTCATGCGCATGAAGGAAAGCGATTTTGACGCTGTGATCAATACCAATCTGAAGGGAACCTTCAATACCATTCGTCATCTGTCACGCTATCTGTTAAAGCAGCGTGCTGGAAAAATTATCAATATTTCTTCGGTATCCGGAATCCTTGGAAATGCGGGACAGTCAAACTATGCAGCCAGCAAGGCGGGCGTGATCGGTCTGACAAAATCTGTTGCAAGGGAGCTTGCATCCAGAGGAATCTGTGTCAACGCGGTAGCTCCTGGATTTGTAGAGACAGAGATGACCGCAGTATTGCCGGAAAAGACCCAGGAAGAATTAAAAAAGCAGATCCCGCTTGGCAGAGCCGGACAGGTACAGGATATTGCGCACGCAGTCGCATTTCTTGCATCACCGGAATCTGACTATATTACTGGACAGATACTTTCCGTAGACGGTGGTATGGCCATTTAAGGAACCTGATAGAAAGAAAGGAAAAGGAAAATGAGAAGAGTCGTTGTGACGGGAATGGGAGCAATCACGCCGATCGGTCTGAATGTGGAAGAATTCTGGAAAGGAATCCATGCCGGACAGATTGGATTTGGTCCTATCACGAAGTTTGATGCAAGTGAATACAAAGCACATCTTGCGGCAGAAGTCAAAGGTTTTGTCGGAAAAGAGCATATGGATTTTAAGGCAGCAAAGCGTATGGAACTGTTTGCACAGTACGCAGTAGCAGCAGCCAAAGAAGCCGTTGCGGATGCAGGGCTTGATATGGAAAAAGAGGACGCGTACCGTTGCGGTACAGCCGTTGGATGCGGTGTTGGAAGTCTTCAGGCCATCGAGCGCGAGTATACAAAGATTGTGGAAAAAGGACCGGGCAGAGTCAATCCGATTTTCGTTCCATTGATGATCTCAAACATGGCAGCAGGAAATGTCTCCATACAGCTGGGATTGCAGGGAAAATGTACCAATGATGTAACTGCCTGTGCGACCGGTACGAACAATATCGGTGATGCGTTCCGCAGCATTCAGTACGGAGAGGCAGATGTCATGGTAGCCGGAGGAACAGAGGCTGCGGTATGTCCATGTGCGATTGCCGGATTCGGTGCACTGACTGCGCTTTCTCCATCCGATGATCCGGAAAAATGTTCCCTTCCTTTCGATAAAAACCGCAGCGGTTTTGTATTGGGCGAAGGCGCCGGCATTGTTGTCCTTGAGGAACTTGAGCATGCAAAAGCAAGAGGCGCAAAAATCTATGCAGAGATTGTGGGATATGGATGTTCCGCAGATGCTTATCATATTACTTCCCCGCTCGAAGACGGTGCAGGTGCAGCACGCGCTATGCAGAATGCCATTGAGGATGCAGGGGTAGACAAAAACGAGATCACGTACATCAATGCGCATGGTACTGCAACGCATCACAACGATCTTTTCGAGACCCGTGCCATTAAGTTACTGTTTGGAGATCATGCAAAGGACATTAAGATCAATTCTACAAAGTCTATGATCGGTCATCTTCTTGGTGCCGCAGGAGCGGTTGAGTTTATCACCTGTGTCAAGGAGCTGGAAGAAGGATACATTCACCGCACCGTTGGTTATGAGACACCGGATGACGAGATGGATCTGAACTATTGCAAAGAAGAATACCACGAGTCATTTACCTATGCACTGTCAAACTCTCTGGGATTTGGCGGACATAACGCAAGTCTTCTGGTTCGTAAATACGAGGAGTAGGCACTATGAGCATGACAACACAGGAAATTATGGAAATCCTGCCGCACAGACATCCGTTTCTGCTGATTGACATCGTGGAAGAAGTAGAGCCGGGCGTGCGCGCAGTGGCAAAGAAAAATGTAACTTTCAATGAACCGTTTTTTGCAGGTCATTTTCCGGGAAATCCGGTTATGCCGGGCGTGCTGATCGTGGAAGCACTGGCACAGACCGGTGCGATTGCAATTCTTTCGCAGCCGGAGTGGAAAGGAAAGACGGCATATTTTGCAGGAATCAATAAAGCAAAATTCAAGCAGAAAGTTGTTCCGGGGGATACTCTGGTGCTTGAAACCGAAATTATCAAGGTGAAGGGACCGATCGGTGTGGGGCAGGCAACAGCAAAAGTAAATGGAAAACTGGCATGTTCCGCAGAACTGACATTTGCAATCGGATAGGGGAAAGGCAATGTTTTTTAATAAAAAATATATCAAAGTAAATCACAACGAAGAACCAGAAAAAACACAGGCAGAAGAGCCAAAGCAGGAAGAGGCAAAGGAAGCAGCTCCTGTTGTAGAGACTGTTACCTGTAAAATCTGTAAAAAAGAACTGGATAAACAGCGCGTTATCAAAAATAAATATGTCTGCTACGAGTGTGGATATTATTTTCGTGTCCGTACCAAAAACCGTATTCATATGGTGGCGGATGCAGGAACGTTTGAGACCTGGGACAATGATCTGAAGACCGGAAATCCGCTGAATTTCCCGGAATACGAAGAGAAAGTTGCCGCAACACAGGAAAAAACCGGGTTAAACGAAGGCGTAACTATGGGAACCTGTACAATCAATGGAGAAAAGACAGTTCTCGGTGTGATTGACGCCCGTTTCATGATGGGAAGTATGGGACACGTAGTCGGTGAGCGGATTACACGTGCAATGGAAAAGGCAACGGAACAGAAACTTCCGGTAATCTTATTCTGCTGTTCCGGTGGTGCACGTATGCAGGAGGGAATTATTTCCCTGATGCAGATGGCAAAGACTTCTGCAGCTGTTAAACGACATTCGGATGCAGGACTTCTCTATATTTCGGTTCTGACAGATCCGACAACCGGTGGTGTGACCGCAAGTTTTGCAATGCTTGGAGACATTATTCTTGCAGAGCCGGGAGCGCTGATTGGTTTTGCCGGCCCACGTGTGATTGAGCAGACCATCGGCGAGAAACTTCCAGAGGGATTCCAGAGAGCTGAGTTTCAGTTGAAACACGGATTTGTGGATGCAATTGTAGAGCGTGATGAATTAAAAGATACGCTGGGAAAAATACTTCGTCTGCATCGTCCGACCGAAGGATATGCAAACTTTGATCCAGAACATGACAATGACCGCTATGAGCCAACGGAACTGATGCGTGAGAGAACCACGTTTTCCAAGCCGTTAGAGCCATGGGACAAAGTAATGGCTGCGCGCCAGATGAAACGTCTGGCATCTGTCGATTATATGGGACAGATTTTTGACGAATTCATGGAATTGCATGGAGACCGTTATTTCCGCGATGATCCGGCAATTGTCGGCGGTATTGCCTATCTGGATGGACAGCCGGTAACCGTGATCGGTGTGCATAAGGGAAAAGATTTAAAGGATTGCAAGGAACGCAACTTTGGTATGCCTTCTCCAGAAGGATATCGCAAGGCAATTCGTCTGATGAAACAGGCAGAAAAGTTCCATCGTCCAATTATTACATTTGTAAACACATCTGGCGCATATCCGGGAAAAGAAGCTGAGGAGAACGGGCAGGGTGAGGCAATTGCAAGAAACCTCTATGAAATGTCCGGGATTCAGGTGCCGATTCTTTGCCTGATGATTGGCGAAGGCGGCAGTGGCGGAGCTCTTGCGCTTGCGGTTGGCAATGAAGTATGGATGATGGAAAATGCCACCTATTCGATTCTTTCACCGGAAGGATTTGCTTCTATTCTCTGGAAGGATGGAAAACGTGCAAAAGAAGCGGCAACTGTCATGAAGATCACGGCACAGGATCTGAAAGAACTGTCTGTTGTGGATAAGGTGATTCCGGAGTACGGCGGAGCAGATGACGATGCGCTGACTTCGATTGCGGCATGGATGAAAGGAAATATGAAAGAATTTTTACGTGCACAGAATGACAAGAGTGGTAAACAGCTTGCACAGGAGCGATACGATCGCTTCAGAAAGTTCTAATTTGTTCCATAGAGGAGAATCATAAAATGAAATTTTTAGGAACCGGAAGTGCGCTTCCAAAAAAAGTTGTAAGCAATGATGACTTGGCACAGGTAATGGATACTTCGGATGAGTGGATCCGTTCCCGGACCGGAATTGGCATGCGTCATATTGCAGTGGAAGAAACGACAACTTCTATGGCTGTGGAGGCAGCGGAAAAAGCACTTGCAGATGCAAAAATGTCTGGATGTGAAATTGACCTGATCATCGCGGGAACAATTTCCCCGGATTACATATTTCCATCGTTGGCATGTGAAGTACAGGCTGCAATTGGAGCAAGAGGTGCGACAGCATTTGACCTGAGTGCCGGATGTTCCGGATTTTTGTTTGCATTATCTACAGCAGATGCCTATTTCCGTACCGGACGTTACAAACGCGCATTGGTTATCGGGGCAGAAACATTGTCAAAAATGATGAACTGGGCAGACCGCAGTACCTGTGTGCTTTTTGGAGATGGTGCTGGAGCCGCTGTAGTAAGTGCGGAAGGAGAACAACTGCTTTCCATGGTGCAGGGATCTGATGGAACTGGTGGCATGGCATTGCATTGTGAAAACCGCCCGGTCAACAATCTTTACCGCCAGCTTGGTGCACAGCATTATGCTTTTACCCAGATGGATGGGAGAGAGGTTTATAAGTTTGCTGTGCGTACGGTTCCAAAGGCAATCAGTGAAGCACTGGAACAGGCGAAACTTCCAATCGAAGACGTAAAATATTTTCTGCTCCATCAGGCAAATATCCGAATTATCGAGTCGGTGGCCAAACGTCTGCATCAGCCGATGGAAAAATTTCCGTGTAATTTACAGAAATGTGGAAATGTTTCAGCCGCAAGCGTACCGATTTTACTTGATAATGTCCGCAAACATGGTATGATAAGCGGGGGCGATAAAATCGTATTAGCTGGATTTGGTGCCGGACTTACCTGGGGGGCATGTGCAGTTGAGTGGTAGGTCATGCCAGACCATGAAGGAGTTTAACATGACGCTGGAAGAGACCTTAAATGATCTTCTTGTAAAATTATTCAAGGATATTCTGGAGATTGAGGCGAAAAGCCTGATCACAGAGGAATTTAAAGATATCAGTTATAATGATATGCATATTATCGAGGCAGTGGGAATTGATGAGCCACGGAATATGAAAACTGTCGCAAAACTGATGTCCGTTACGACAGGTACGCTTACGAAAGCAATGGATGCCTTGTGTGAGAAAGGATATGTTGTCCGGGAACGGAGCACAAGAGATAAGCGTGTTATTAAACTGCGTTTGACGGATAAGGGAAAAGCTGCCTATTATCATCATGAGCAGTTTCATCGTCAGATGATTAAAAATATTGCGGATGAAATGAACGATTCCGAGAAGGAAACACTTGTCTTTGCCCTGGCAAAACTGGTGGATTACTTTAAACTGACCTACTACGATACGGATGAAGAGTCCGAATTCGTTGACTGGTCCAAAATAAATAGATAAAAAAGAGTATACACATAATTATTTTGTGTAATGATACAGCAGGCCGGAATGCAAGTTTTGGTCTGCTGTATTTCATTTTGTGGTAAAAAACATACTTTGTCACACCATAGTGGTATAAAATTACAATAATAAAGAATTTTCTATTGCCAAAACTTGCAGTTTCCGTTAAAATAATATTGTTGATGTGTACTAATAAAAGACCAAAGCGGTTATGCGTCCATTAGGACACAGATCGTTAATATAATTTAATGATAAGGAGACAGAAAAATGGGTTATGTTGATGAAGTACTCGAAGTAGTAAAGAAGAAAAACGCAGATCAGCCTGAGTTCTTACAGGCAGTAACAGAGGTTCTTGATTCTTTAAGACCAGTGATCGATGCAAATGAGGAATTATACAGAAAGAATGCGATTCTTGAGAGAATCACAGAGCCAGATCGTCAGATCATGTTCCGTGTACCATGGGTAGATGACAACGGACAGGTTCAGGTTAACAGAGGTTTCCGTGTACAGTTCAATAATGCGATTGGACCATACAAGGGAGGATTAAGACTTCACCCATCTGTAAACTTAGGTATTATCAAATTCTTAGGTTTCGAGCAGATCTTCAAGAACTCTCTTACAACACTTCCAATCGGTGGTGGTAAAGGTGGTTCTGATTTCGATCCTAAGGGAAAATCGGACAGAGAGATTATGGCATTCTGCCAGAGCTTCATGACAGAGCTTTCTAAATATATCGGAGCAGACGTTGACGTACCTGCCGGAGATATCGGAACAGGCGCAAGAGAGATCGGATTTATGTTCGGACAGTACAAGAGAATCCGCGGATCTTTCGAAGGTGTACTTACAGGTAAGGGTCTTACCTATGGTGGATCACTTGCTCGTACACAGGCTACAGGATATGGTCTGTTATATCTTACAAACGCATTATGGAAAGATCATGGTATGAGCCTGGAAGGAAAGACAGCAGCAGTTTCCGGATCCGGTAACGTTGCTATCTACGCAATCGAGAAGGCACAGCAGCTTGGTGTTAAGGTTGTTACATGTTCTGATTCTACCGGATGGATTTATGATCCAAACGGAATCGATGTTGCACTTCTTAAGGAAGTGAAGGAAGTTAAGCGTGCACGTCTTACAGAGTATGCAGCTGCTAAGTCAACAGCTGAGTATCATGCAAAGCAGAACGGTGAGCACGGTGTATGGCAGTACAAGGTAGATCTTGCTCTTCCATGTGCGACTCAGAACGAGTTAGACATTGAGGATGCTAAGATGCTCGTTGCTAACGGTGTTACATCTGTAACAGAGGGTGCTAACATGCCTACAACATTGGAAGCTACAAAGTACCTTCAGGAGAATGGTGTTCTCTTCGTAGGTGGTAAGGCTGCAAATGCAGGTGGTGTTGCTACTTCTGCACTTGAGATGAGCCAGAACTCTGAGAGACTTTCTTGGACATTCGAAGAAGTTGATGGAAAGCTTAAGGGAATCATGGAGACAATCTACGCTAACATTTCTGATGCTGCTAAGAGATACAATGCAACAGTTGGCGGAAACGATGACTATGTAGCTGGTGCTAACATCGCTGGTTTCGAGAAGGTTGTAAATGCTATGCTTGCACAGGGTGTTTGCTAATTCTTAGAAAATTTTATATGAACTTTTTAGGGCTGCCTTTGGGGCAGCCCTTTTTTATGCGTTGAAAATATTTTATGCGTTTTGATGATAACATATAAAATATGTTTTGCTGAAATATATTTTGTTCCAATAAGATGAATTCTATGTTAAACTAGAAGTAGTCATTCCAAAGGCGTAAGGAATGGTAGAACGTAGGGGATGCTTAGTATTTAGAATAAAGCGGGATTTCAGATAGGAGCAAGGCATGAGAAGAAAATATTATTATGTGATAGTGGCAGCCTTGATGCTTTCCCTCGCAGGGTGTGGGTCAGACAAGCAGGATAATCAAAAGGAACAGGGAAATATCACAACAGAAGCCGGTCAGAAAGATCAGGATAATGTTACGACAGAACATGGACAAGCGCAGGCGAAGGATGAGAAGCTGACACTGGAATATGTATGTGAGGAATTCAACATCGACGAATCGGAATTTGATGACGTTGATTTTAACGCATTTGTCAGCTATTACGGACTGACCTACGAGAATATCGGCGAGGGAGATCCGAGATTTCTGCTTAATGATTATAAGGAGTTACAAGATAAAACAGAAATTCCCGATTATGCTGCACTGAAGATTACAACGAACAAATTCCTGCCAGAATATCAGGATCAGGTAGAGGCGGTCATCGTGGAACATGTAGAAGGAGAAGCATG
>DLQV01000165.1:250-820 GCA_002474415.1 Lachnospiraceae bacterium UBA7598 | reverse complement strand
CCGTGATTGATTTGAAGCTTGGTAAAGTATTCACTACAAATGGGAGCATCGAGAATCTATCCGCCGATGATATTGTGGGAGATACGGACGAGGCGATGAAGGACGCAATCATCAATAGCATCAATACTCGTAATATCTGTAGTTGGAAAGCAGAGAATGTAGAGCAGGACTCAGATATCACGGGAACAGAAGCGGGTTGTACGATTATTATAAAAATGTCAAATGATACGTGCTATGGAATTTCTTACAGGTCAGGAAATAGTACCGGAGACATGGACGGGTTTGTAAGTGATATGGAATCGCTGGTGTTAAATTAGAATGGAATTGAAACAAGCTTGAAGAAACGATTATAAGAGGGGCGCAAATTGAAGAAATTCTATAATACAATGAAAAAGAGAAAGATGGTGTTTCTGATTCTTATGGTTGCAACTGCCCTTATGGTAGGTGCATGTGGGAAAAAAGGGTTAAACACGGTGGTGTACCCGCTTGAAATGTTTGTATCAGGAGATGTTCAAACGCTTTCTGATTCTGATCTGAAACTGTATGAGCAGAATAATTTGAAATCGTGGG
>DLQV01000165.1:0-169 GCA_002474415.1 Lachnospiraceae bacterium UBA7598 | reverse complement strand
CAAGAATCAATTCGGATCGTAGGATTGAAGTTCAATATACAGATGCACAACTGGAAAATGCAAAGAGTAATATGGTTGATGTTTTGAACATGAATCCCTCTGTCAATCTTATAACAGCGGATCTGTCTGTCGCGTATAGCAAAGATTTTACAAGACTGGTTGTGACGGA
>DLQV01000132.1 GCA_002474415.1 Lachnospiraceae bacterium UBA7598 | reverse complement strand
CGTAAATGCCATTGCATCCGAACATATGGAAATCGTCACAGCAGATCCGTTCCATGTGATGACAAAGATCCGCAATGCCGGTGCTATCTTTATCGGCGAGTATTCATCCGAGCCGCTTGGCGATTACTTTGCCGGACCAAACCATGTTCTTCCGACAAACGGAACGGCCAAGTTCTTTTCCGCACTTTCTGTGGATGATTTTATTAAAAAGTCCAGCATTATTTCTTACTCACGGGAAGCGCTTGAGAAAGTACATAAAGATATTGAGCAGTTTGCAGAATGCGAGAAACTGACCGCACATGCAAACTCCATCCGCGTTCGGTTTGAGTAGTATATGGGAAAGAGAGTCTAAAAGGAGCAGATTATGGAAAAAAGAGAGATCAGCACAACACGCAAAACAAAAGAGACGGACATTCAGGTGACTTTAAATCTGGATGGAAGCGGCATTTCCCATATTGAGACGGGCATTGGATTTTTTGATCATATGCTCGAGGGATTTTCCAAGCACGGTTTCTTCGATCTGCGTATGGAATGTGATGGAGATCTTCAGGTCGACAGCCATCATACGATCGAAGACTGCGGAATCGTACTTGGAGATGCGATCAAAAAGGCATTGGGGGACAAAAGCGGAATCAAACGATTTGGAAGCTGTATCCTTCCGATGGATGAGACACTTGTTTTGTGTGCGGTAGATCTTTCCGGACGTCCATATCTTGTATTTGACGGAGAATTTACTGCGGAGCGTCTGGGAACACTCGATACCGAAATGATCCGTGAATTTTTCTATGCGGTCTCCTACAGTGCAGGCATGAATCTGCACATTAAGGTGTTAAGCCCCGGAAATAACCATCATATGGCAGAAGCAATGTTTAAGGCATTTGCCAGAGCTTTGGATGAAGCGGTTTCCCATGATCCGAGAGTAAAAGGAATTCTGTCAACGAAAGGAAGTTTGTAATACATGAAACAAAAAAACATTGTCGCGACACTTTATTTAAAAGATGGTCATGCGGTAAAATCCATGACTGATTTTACGCCGGTAGATGCGAATGTTTATCGACTGTGCCAGTTATACAACGACAGTGGAATTGACAAGATCATTATTTTTGACCTGTCTACCAGCGATGATGAGCATGAAAAGAATGTCAATACGATTCGAAACATCAATCGCAACATTGATATTAAAGTATGTGCAGGAGGAAACATTAACCGTCTGGAAGACATCAAAAAACTTTTGTTTGCGGGATGCCTTCAGGTAATTTTAAATGCTTCTAAGCCTTCGAGCATCGGCCTGGCGGAGGAAGCCAGTGCACGTTTTGGCAAAGACCGGATTTTACTTTCTATCAGCAATGTGGATTTTATTTTTAAGAATCAGGATTCGATTGAAAATACATTCCATGAAGCACTCGTGTTAAATCCGGAAATTCTGGATGCACTGGAAAACCTGACGAACATTCCGTATGTGGTGGAACTTCCAGATTATAATTTTGACGAGATTGTAAGGCTGCTGAAGCGGGAAAAAATTCGTGGAATTGCGGGTCCGTTCATCAATGATACTTCAACGGATATTATGAAGTTAAAGTCTTCTCTGCTTCAGGAAGGCATCAATATGTATAATTTTGCACCGGATCTGTCGTGGGAGGATCTGAAACTGAATTCGGACGGAATGGTTCCGGTCATTGTGCAGGATTACCGTACAGATGAAGTGCTGATGCTTGCCTATATGAACAAAGAGGCGTTTGATACGACAATCAATCTTGGAAAAATGACCTACTGGAGCAGAAGCCGCGATGAACTCTGGACCAAAGGCTTGACTTCCGGACATTTCCAGTATGTGAAATCCCTGACGGCTGACTGTGATTTTGATACGATCCTGGCAAAAGTCTCCCAGGTCGGGGCAGCCTGTCACACCGGAAACCGCACCTGTTTTTTCAATAACATTGTGCAGAAAGAATATGTTGAGAAAAATCCACTGAAGGTACTTGAAAGTGTCTATGATATTATCAAGGACCGCAAAGCGCATCCGCAGGATGGCTCTTATACCAATTATCTGTTTGGAAAAGGAACCGATAAGATTTTACAAAAACTTGGGGAAGAGTGTACGGAGATTGTAATTGCAGCGAAAAATCCGGAACCGGAAAACATCAAATACGAGATTTCCGATTTCCTGTATCACTGCATGGTGCTTATGGTGGAAAAAGGCATTACCTGGGAAGAGATTGCCAATGAACTTGCCCAGCGATAAAAATAAATGATAAGAGGTATCTATGAGAAAATTAGCTTTAAGTGACGAGATTCTGATGCAGATTGAAAAACCTGCACGCTATATCGGGAATGAGCTGAATTCTGTAGTAAAAGATGACACATCGCAGATTCGTTTTGCGATGTGTTTTCCTGATGTATATGAAATTGGTATGTCACATCTTGGAATTCAGATCCTTTACGATATGTTTAACCGCAGAGAGGACACCTGGTGCGAACGTGTCTACTCTCCATGGCCGGATCTGCATAAAATTATGAAGGAGCAGAATATTCCGCTGTTCGGACTTGAGTCCCAGGAACCGATCAAAAACTTTGATTTTGTCGGTCTGACTCTGCAGTATGAGATGTGCTACACCAATATTTTGCAGATTCTGGATCTGGCACAGATTCCGCTTCTTTCGGCTGATCGTGGGGACGAAGACCCGATTATTTTAGGGGGAGGACCATGTTCTTATAATCCAGAACCGATTGCAGACTTTTTTGATTGTTTTTATATTGGAGAAGGGGAGACACAGTATGATACGTTTTTAAATCTCTATAAGTCGATGCGGGCATCCGGACAGTATTCAAGAAAGGCATTCCTGCATGAGGCGGCAAAAATAGAGGGTATTTATGTCCCGTCTCTGTATGAAGTCCGTTACAAAGAAGATGGCACGATAGCAGCATTTACCCCTGTTTATGAGGATATTCCGGCAACCATCAAAAAGCAGGTGGATATGGATCTGACCGGATCGGTTTATCCAGAAAAACCGGTGGTTCCATTTATCAAAGCAACACAGGATCGCGTGGTGCTTGAAATCCAGAGGGGCTGTATTCGCGGATGCCGTTTCTGTCAGGCCGGCATGATTTACCGGCCAAACCGGGAAAAGGGCGTAAAACGACTGAAAGAACTTGCACAAACCATGCTTGCGTCGACCGGCTATGAGGAGATTTCCTTAAGTTCTCTCAGTTCATCGGATTATTCCGATCTGGAGGAACTGATCAATTTCCTGATTGAGGAGTGTGACAAAAAACATGTCAATATTTCCCTGCCATCCCTTCGTATTGATGCCTTTTCCCTTGACATCATGCAGAAAGTGCAGGATATCAAAAAAAGCAGTCTGACATTTGCCCCAGAGGCAGGTTCCCAGAGACTGCGAAATGTCATCAATAAAGGCTTGACGGTTGACAATATTCTGACCGGCTCTCATGACGCGTTTGTCGGCGGCTGGAATAAGGTCAAGCTTTATTTTATGCTGGGACTTCCGACGGAAACAGAAGAAGATATGCGGGCGATCCCGGAACTGGCAAACGAGATTGCCGCTTTGTATTATGACACGGTACCAAAGGAACAGAGAAACGGAAAATGCCAGATTACGATCAGTACTTCCTTTTTTGTACCGAAACCTTTTACCCCGTTCCAGTGGGCTACCATGTTAGACCCATCAGATTATCTGGCGCGTGCAAAGATTGTCAATGATCATGTAAAGGAACAGTTAAACCACAAGAGTATCCGTTACAACTGGCATGAAGCCGATGTGACGGTATTGGAAGGAATCCTTGCGCGCGGAGACCGTAAGATTTCAAAAGCCATTCTTTATGTGTATGAACACGGCGGATTTTTCGATGCGTGGTCGGAATTCTTTCACTATGATCTGTGGCTGGAGGCATTTGCTGCATGTGGCATTGATATTGATTTTTATACCAAGAGAGCACGAAGCGATGATGAAATTTTCCCGTGGGATTTTATCGATGTCGGTGTGACAAAGGCATTTATGCTGCGTGAATGGAAAACTGCGCTCAGTGAGACGGTGACGCCAAACTGCCGGATGCGCTGCTCCGGATGTGGTGCAAGACAATTTGGAGGAGGTGTCTGCTTTGAAAATCAGAATTAAATTTCGAAAATGGGGTGTCATGAAATTCATCGGACACCTGGATATGATGCGCTATTTTCAGAAAGCGGTCCGGCGTGCCAGGATTGATATCCGTTATTCGGAAGGGTATTCTCCGCATCAGATTATGTCCTTTGCGGCGCCGCTTGGAGTTGGAATCACAAGCGATGGCGAATATTTTGATATTGAAGTCAATGAATCCATGACATCTAAGGAGGCAGTCGCCGCACTGAATGAAACCATGGTAGATGGTGTGGAGGTTACTTCCTATGTGAAACTGCCGGATAAAGCAAAAACCGCGATGTCAATTGTGGCAGCAGCGGATTACCGGCTGAGCTATAAAGAAGGGTACGAAAGTCCGTTTTCAACAGAGGAATGGAAGAAGATCGTCAAAGAACGGTTCTGGGACAGCCCACAGTTTATCATTATCAAAA
>DLQV01000062.1:3351-3592 GCA_002474415.1 Lachnospiraceae bacterium UBA7598 | reverse complement strand
CCGGTCCTTTAACAGACGCATCGTTTCTCCCATGAGCCAGTTGGATACTTTCTTGGGTTTATTGCAAATCGCAGAAGTCGCCTCAAAGAGATCTGCCAGCTTTTTCTCCGATGTAAGAATCTGTGCATCATACTCCGGCAGACCAAACTCTGCAATGTACCGGGCCAGTTTTTCGTCATGAAGTTCCGGCTGATTGTCCCTGATCTGCTGCAGCCATTCATCACTGACAACGATCGGTACC
>DLQV01000062.1:714-3315 GCA_002474415.1 Lachnospiraceae bacterium UBA7598 | reverse complement strand
GTAATCCTGTGCATCCTCTTTGGAACGCATCGCATAGGAATATCCCTGATCATCGTTCCAGCGGCGGGTCTCCTGTACAACCTTTTCCCCGGATTCGATCAGATCAATCTGGCGGGCTGTCTCGGCTTCAATGGCATGTGCGATCGCCTTAAACGAACCGATATTTTTCATCTCGGTACGGGTACCAAACTCTTTGGCACCCTTTTCACGAACTGATAAATTGACATCCGCACGCATGGAACCTTCCTGCATCTTGCAGTCACTGGCACCCAGGTACTGGATGGTCATACGCAGTTTCTCAAGATATGCAATGACTTCCTCTGCGGAGCGCATGTCCGGCTCGGATACGATCTCGATCAACGGTACACCGGAACGGTTGTAATCCACCAGAGATACCCCTTCCCAGTCATCGTGTACTAACTTTCCGGCATCCTCTTCCATATGGATTTCATGGATACCGATGGTCTTTTTCCCGCCGGATTCCGTCTCGATCTCTACCCCTCCGTCATGGCAGATTGGCAGATAAAGCTGGGAAATCTGATAATTCTGCGGATTATCCGGATAGAAATAATTTTTCCGGTCAAACTTGCTGTACTGATTGATCTGACAGTTTGTTGCCAGACCAACTGCCATGGCATACTCTACCACCTTTTTGTTTAAAACCGGAAGCGATCCCGGCATACCGGTACATACCGGACAGGTGTGGGTATTTGGTGCACTTCCGAATGCAGTGGAGCAGGCACAGAAGATTTTTGTCTTGGTTGCTAATTCTACATGGACTTCCAGTCCAATGACGGTTTCATATTCTTTTGACATCTCTTCTCTCCTTTCTACGCTTCTGCTGCCGGACTGTGCTGATACGTTCTTGTCTGTTCAAAACTATAGGCCGCACGGATGATGTTTTTCTCCTTGAAACAATCCCCGATCAGCTGCAGACCGATCGGAAGTCCTTTGCTGTCCACACCGCACGGCACGGAAATTCCCGGCAGACCTGCCAGATTGACCGAAACGGTATATACATCTCCAAGATACATCTTCAGCGGATCACTCAAAGATTCTCCCAGTTTCGGAGCGGTGGTCGGTGCCGCCGGTCCGAGAATCACATCATACTTTGCAAATGCCTTGTCAAATGCCTGCTTGATCAGGGCTTTGGTGCGCAGCGCTTTCAGATAATAGGCATCGTAATATCCGGAACTTAACACAAAAGATCCAAGCATAATACGGCGCTTTACTTCCGGTCCAAATCCTTCGGAGCGGGACTTCTTGTACATATTGTGCAGTCCCTCGTACTCTTTTGTGCGGTATCCGTATTTCACTCCATCAAAACGTGCCAGGTTAGAACTTGCCTCTGCTGCCGCAATGACATAATAAGCCGGAATCGCGTACTCTACGAGACTTAAATCAAATTCCTCTACGATTGCGCCTTTTTCTTCTAACGTCTTTGCCGCTGCCAGGATGGCTTCCTTTACTTCCGGGTCCAGTCCCTCGCCCAGATAGTCACGCGGAATACCAATCTTCATTCCCTTTACATCATCCACCAGTGCCGATGTAAAATCGGTTTCTTCCCGTTTTACCGATGTGGAATCCTTCTTATCATAAGAAGTAATTGTCTCCAGAATTGTGGCACAGTCGGTCACATCCTTTGCAATCGGTCCGATCTGATCCAGAGAGGAACCGTATGCGATCAGTCCGTAACGGGAAACCGTACCATAAGTTGGTTTGATTCCTGTCACACCACAAAATGAACTTGGCTGACGGATAGATCCTCCGGTATCCGATCCGAGTGCATAGTAACATTCCTCTGCTGCCACTGCCGCACAGCTTCCACCGGAAGAACCGCCCGGTACATGTGCGGTATTCCATGGATTCTTTGTCTCCCCATAGGCAGAAGTCTCTGTGGTACTTCCCATGGCAAATTCATCCATGTTCGTCTTTCCAAGAATGATTGCGCCCGCTTTTTCCAGATTGATAACTGCTTCCGCTGTATAAGTCGGAATAAAATTATATAAAATCTTAGAACTGCAGGTCGTTAACATTCCCTTTGTACACATATTATCTTTGATGGCAACCGGAACACCTGCCAGAGGCCCGGTCAGTGTCCCGTCATCAATCATTTTCTGTACTTCTTTTGCGCGGATCATCGCAGACTCTTCATCTACGGTGACAAAGCTGTTGATGTCCTTTTCTTTTGCACGGATCGCGTCAAGAGCAGCTCTTGTTGCTTCCTCAACGGTCACTTCATGCGCTTTTATTTTCTTTCCCAGCTCTACCGCTGTGAGCGATAATAAATTCATAGCTGCCCTCCTTACTCTACCGTCTTAGGAACTACAAATGCGCGGTCGCGACGCTCCGGTGCGTTCGCAAGTGTGTCCTCTCCACCATCGCCATTTTCCACAACATCTTCCCGAAACACATTCTGTACCGGAAATACGTGGGACATTGGCTCCACATTGGAGGTATCCAGTTCGTTCAATTTATCAATATAATCCAGCATGCTCTCCATGTCTTTTTTCGCAGCTTCTTTTTCCGCGTCAGACAATTCCAGCTTTGCAAGGATTCCAACATATTCCATTGTCTCGTCTGAGATTACGTTTGCCATAT